>NZ_CP022584.1:2965000-3015000 GCF_002240225.1 Paenibacillus physcomitrellae
ATATATTTAGATCAAGTTCGGCTCAGCCCAGAAACGGTCATCTCCGGTCCTGTGTATCCGCCCCGTCAGTCTTTGACTACGACCAAATCCTCGCCAAATAACTGGACGGCCTCATCTACCCAAGGCTCCTGACTGGCCGATTGTTCGTCCCCTTCAGGATGAGAAAGCTCAAAAGGCTCTTTAGCCGGCTCCGCCGCTCCTTGTGCAGCCGCGTCATTCCAATCCTTCTGCATCATGGTCAAAAGCCGATAAGGCTTACCAAGCTCCTGTTCCAGCACCCGCTCGATGACCTGCTTATTCGCAGGTTTCTCGGTAGTTTCCCGGTGGATGTCATTCTTGAAAGCGACTAGAACCGCATCCTCCCAAACGGAAACCGGTTCCCCATTCATAAACCAAGCATGAATCGTCACTTTCTCTTCTTTCACCCGTTGGAGGATCACGTTCCACTTCTGCTGGATCGCCATAAATTCCTGGCTGCCGCGATTGCCAATGTACCGGTCAATATGAGAAGGAATCTTCGCTGTGCTGGATATGCGAGGCGCAGGCGTCCTTGGCCGGGAGGATTCGGACTTATTGCCCCCTCCACCGGCGGCAGCACCTGATTTAAGCGCCTGGTCCAGCTTTCTCTCAAGCTCTTGCAGCTGGCGGCGCAGTTGATCTACCTGGCCAGCATCGGCGGAACCTGAAGCGGAAGAAGAGACTGGTGAAGAATGTGCTTCAAGGCCGGCGGCATGAGCAGCCTGAGAACCACTCCCGCTTTCGGCAATGCTGCATAATTTCAGCAGGGCCACTTCAAAGAGCATTTGCGGCTGGACCGCATATTTCATCTCGTTCTGATAATGATTCAGAGTCTCGATAAACTGAAATAGTTGATTTTTAGTGAATGCCTCGGCAATTTCTGAAAAAGCGCCCGGTTCAAGCACCCTTTCCGTCAGCTTCTCGGCTTTGGGCACCATCTTGATCATCAGCAGGTCCCTGAAGTAATACAGCAGGTTCTCCATGCATTTATCAGCGCTTTTGCCTTCCTGCATCATTCGTTCGATGAGCTGGAGCACACCGCCGATATCCCCTTGAAGCAAGCTGCCGGCAAGCTCGGCGAACTGACTAGAGGGAATTCCCCCTGTCATTTCAAGCACCTGCTTGTAGGATACTTGTCCTTCGGAAAAAGAAGCGATCTGATCGAGAATGCTGACTGCATCCCGCATCCCGCCGTCAGACAAACGGGCAATGTATTCGATGGCTTCATCATCCGCCTGAATGCCTTCTTCCTGGCAAATCTGCTTCAGCCGCTGACTTTGTTCTTCCAGAGAAACGCGCCGGAAGTCAAACCGCTGGCAGCGGGAAATAACTGTAGCAGGCAAGCGGTGAGGCTCCGTTGTTGCCAGAATAAACATGACATGCGGAGGCGGCTCTTCCAGCGTCTTCAGCAGGGCGTTAAAAGCTTCCGTAGTCAGCATATGAACTTCGTCGATTATATAAACCTTTTGCCGAACTTCAGTCGGAGCATATTTGACCTTGTCCCTTAAGTCCCGAATCTCCTCAACCCCGCGGTTGGATGCAGCGTCAATCTCCAGAACATCCATGACAGCCCCGGACGTAATTCGCCGGCAGGCTTCACATTCATTACAGGGCTCGGCAGCAGGGCCACGCTCGCAGTTGACGGCTTTGGCCAGAATCTTGGCCGCCGTAGTCTTACCGGTGCCTCGCGGACCGCTAAACAAATAAGCATGGGCCAGACGGTCTTCGCGGATCGCGTTTTGCAGCGTGCGAATAATATGCTGTTGTCCCACCATGTCCTGAAACAACTGAGGCCGCCAGGCACGGTACAAGGCAACGTGTTCCACTTTATGCGGCACCTTCTTTCAAAACTTTTGGGCTATTGCCGCTCCCCGGGCAACCCCGGTTTCGCAGCAAGTTAAGGTCTGCCTCCCTTCCCAATGGGAGAAGGACAACGAGACCGCTTTCCTTATTATACTATACTCGGTACAGTCAGAAAAACACAAAAAACCGGATATCGGCCGATCAGCCTTTTCCCTTCAAAAGGACGATTAACCCCCAACTTCATTACCCGCACAAAAAAAGCACCCCCAACTGGTGTCAGAGATGCGTTCGCTTGGTCCATCATTATTCGTAAATCATATTCGTGCACATAAAGGAATATTAGCCGTGCACCTGTTATTGATCATTGCGATCCAAGCGGCACCCTGCCGGAACACCTCGGGTTAGGCTGCCCTCCGGCACAAGAGTGGGACTGCTTATGGCTGCTTCCTTCCGGACCTGACCAGGTTCACAGATACTCATTGCGGAGGACCCAACCGTCAACGATGACCGACAGGACCAGACCTTACATCAGCAAGACCTCTAACAGGAATTCAACCTCGCTACAGCGGATTGCGAGTTACAGGGCACCGCTACCTCCCCGTCTAGCACGGTGAAAATAAGTATATCTCATGCCTGTACAAATTGCAACCGAAACAGCCATCCTTATAATACCACCCGCCAAGCAATGAAGGCGGAGCGGGCTTTGCCGCAAAGCAAAAAGCTATTAAAAATTCCCCGCTCCTCAGGAGTAGGGGATAAAAGACTAACGTTCATTCTCTTAGACGGATTAGATTCCGTATTTCTTTTTGAATTTATCCACGCGTCCGCCGGCATCCATAAACTTCTGTCTGCCTGTGAAATAAGGATGGCATGCGGAGCAGATCTCTACCCGCAGGTCCTGTTTCACCGAACCCGTTTCAAATTGGTTCCCGCATGCGCAGGTTACCAGGGTCATGCTGTACTTCGGCTGAATAGCTGAATTCATGACTTTCACCTCTTTCCGCCCTGAGCCTCATGCGGACTCAGAGTTATAATGGACAATCAGCCAGAATTATAGCATAACGCCGTCAGCACCGACAATCCCAATCTTTGTCATCCCGAGTTTGCTGTTCACAATCTAGGATCCGAACCTCACAGCAGTGTAGGCTTCCGTTTGGCGCGGGTCAGTTCAGCCGGCGGCACATGGGTATAAGAACCGATCACCACGTCAGGCAGTTCTTCCTGGAAGATCTCGATCGCCTGCTTCATGCCCAGAATCTCGCCTTTAGCTTTAGGAATCAGCTCCAGATAGCTTTCAGGGTCGATATTCAGGTTGCGCAGCTGAATCAGCTTCAGCTTGGTCCGGCGAACGAATTCAATCATCGCTTCCACTTCTTCTTCCCGGTCGGTTACACCAGGGAAGATCAGATAGTTGATCGAGGTATAGACGCCTTGGGACTCTGCATATTTCAGCGATTTCTCCACGTTAGCCAGCGTATAACCCCGCGGTTTGTAATAAGCGTTGTAATGATCGTCGAGGGCACTGATGGTGCTGACACGCATCAGATCCAGCCCCGCATCCACGATGCCGCGGATATGGTCGCTGAGGCCGGCGTTTGTATTAATGTTAATGTAACCCATATCCGTGCGCTCACGGACCTGACGGATAGCATCAATAATCAATTTGGCCTGGGTGGAAGGCTCGCCTTCACAACCTTGACCGAAGCTGATGATCGACTCCGGTGTCTTCAAATGCTCCAGCATTACTTCGACAATCTCCTCGGTACGCGGACGGAAGTTCATCCGGGTCTGCGGAGAGACGAAGCCGCTGTCATCCGGCTGCTCGGAAATACAGCCAAAGCAGCCCGCATTGCAGGAGTAAGAGACAGGAACGGCGCCTTCCCATCGGTTCAGGAATGTGTTGGAGGCCGTCAAGCATTCATAACCCAAAGCACAGTTGGACAAATGTTCATACAGGCGGTTCTCCGGATATTCGTCTCTAAGACGTTTTACACTATTCTTCAAATCAAGCGGATCACAGTTGAGCGGATTCCACTTCTCAGGGTCGTCGCTCATCCGGGCCGTGACATAGAACTGCCCGTCTTTCCAGACGACTGCGGAATAACCGAACAATGGCAGCTTATAATCCTTGTCTGTCTTGATGTAGCCGGGCAGACAAAGGCGGGTAAATCCCTGCGGAAGCAAGGCGCCGACAGCCTGGACATTGCCCGGCAGCGGCTGCATTTCACCCGTCTCCGGGTCCATGCCTACAGGGCGGGTGCTTGGCAAGCCCACCAGCGTTGCTCCGTTAGGAAGCGGAATTAATTCGTCTTCCATAATTTCGACGATCATATCGCCGCTTCTGGCCAAGCCGTAAAGCGTATCGTGATCGAATACGTTACCTTGTTCATCTGCATATACCAAATACATAATAATCTCCTTATAAATCGGCGGGCCGGCGGGTGTTCAGCCGGCCCGGCCAGGGTTTAGACGCCCGACGGCGCTGATGAACCGGACGACGGGGATGAGGCGGCCGTCCGGGTACGGCGGGCTGTGGAAGCTGACGCCGGGGACGATTGGGAACCGCTGCCCTTCTCGGGCGGTGTATCAAACGAAGCAATAAATTCTTCGTTTGTTTTGGCATTGCGCAGTTTTCTTAAGAATCCTTCGACGAAGTCGTAGGAATCGTTCATATTTTTGCGGACACTCCACAAGGTATCGAGCTCTTCCTTCGTCAGCAGAGCCTCCTCGCGGCGTGTGCCGGAACGGCGAATATCGATGGCAGGGAAGATGCGGCGTTCAGCCAGCTTGCGGTCAAGATGCAGCTCCATATTGCCCGTACCTTTAAACTCTTCATAAATAATATCATCCATACGCGAGCCCGTATCAACCAGAGCCGTAGCCAGAATCGTCAAGCTGCCGCCTTCTTCCACGTTCCTCGCTGAGCCGAAAAACCGCTTCGGACGATGGAAGGACGCCGGGTCGATACCGCCGCTGAGCGTTCTGCCGGATGGAGGCACAACCAAGTTGTAGGCACGCGCCAGACGGGTGATGCTGTCCATCAGAATCACAACGTCTTTCTTGTGCTCCACCAGACGAAGAGCACGCTGCAGCACAAGCTCCGCTACCTTGATATGGTTCTCGGGCAGCTCGTCGAACGTTGAAGCGACAACCTCTCCCTGAACGGAGCGCTGCATGTCGGTCACTTCTTCCGGCCGTTCATCGATCAGCAGGACAAATAGGGAAATATCCGGACGGTTCGTAGAGATGCTGTTAGCGATTTCCTTAAGAAGGATCGTCTTGCCGGCTTTAGGAGGGGCTACGATCAAACCGCGTTGTCCAAGCCCGACGGGAGCAAGCAAATCCATAATCCGGGTCGACAAATGGTTGGGAGCTGTTTCTAGCACCAGCTTCTCTTGAGGATACAGCGGTGTCAATGCAGGAAAGTGCAAACGTTCAGAGGCCAGTTCAGGGTTCTCCCCATTCACGGCATTCACTTGCAGAAGTCCGAAATAGCGCTCATTCTCTTTAGGAGCCCGGCATTTACCGGATACGAGGTCGCCCGTCCGCAGGTCGAATCTGCGAATTTGGGAAGCGGAAATATAAATGTCCTCAGTGCTTGGCAAATAGTTGATAGGTCTGAGGAAACCATATCCTTCAGGCAAAATCTCAAGCACGCCTTCCATAAACATTAAACCACTCTGCTCGGCCTGAGCACGCAAAATAGCAAAGATCAGTTCTTTCTTCTTAAGCTGCCCATAGTAAGGAATCTGATACTGTTTAGCCAGCTTATAAAGATCTGTAAGTTTTTTTTCTTCCAGATCAGCAATTTGAAGATCCATTGTGAAATACCACCTATTCAATTATAAATATCTATCTACTGAGAGTATGAGATCTGGGAGACTAGCAGAGGATACTATAGTTATACCCGCCACAAAGAGGAGTTATGCCGCTTTTGCAAAATAAGACAGGAACGGCAGCACCACATTATAGGAAAAGTTCCGGTGCACCATGGCCCCATGAGGAAAAGCATTAGACGCGCAGGTTGGTAGACAAATCATTACCGCCCTGCACGTCCTGAGTTTATTATTCGGTTTGACGCCAGACATCCGCGCCAAGCGATCTAAGATTCGTAACCAGATGATCGTATCCGCGGTCGATATATTCAACCCCTGTGACTTCGGTAACCCCCTCGGGTACGGTCAGACCTGCAATAACCAAAGCGGCGCCGGCCCGCAGATCCGAAGCGGATACCTTGGCAGCGTTCAGCGGTCCGCCCTCAATAACGGCCGATCGGCCTTCCACCCGGATTTTGGCGCCCATGCGGGCCAATTCAGGCACATGTTTGAACCGGTTGCTGTATACAAAATCGCTCAGGACGCTGACACCCTTACATTGCGTCAGGAGACTGGTCATCGGTGACTGCAAATCCGTCGGGAAACCCGGATAGACCAGCGCCTTGACATCCACATGGCCGTAGGAGTCCGCTCCGATGACCCGAATGGACTCGTCCAATTCTTCCACCTGGACTCCCATTTCGATCAGCTTGGCTGTCAGAGCTTCAAGGTGCTTGGGAATTACATTGTCAATCAGCACATCCCCGCGAGTAGCCGCAGCTGCAATCATATAGGTTCCGGCCTGAATGCGGTCAGGAATGATGGAATGTCTGCAGCCGTGCATCTCTTTCACACCTTCGATGCGGATGGTTTCCGTTCCGGCACCTTTAATGCTGGCTCCCATGGCGTTAAGCAGAGTAGCCACGTCAATGATCTCCGGCTCCTTCGCCGCATTCTCGATCACCGTCGCGCCCTCGGCCCGTGCAGCTGCCAGCATAATATTAATCGTGGCGCCGACGCTGCTGACATCCAGATAAATCCGGGCGCCGCGCAGCCGTTTGGCATGCAGATGAATCGCTCCATGCTCATTGGTCACTGTCGCCCCCAGCGCTTCAAAGCCTTTGATATGCTGGTCAATAGGCCGCGGCTCGAAATTGCAGCCGCCTGGGAGGCCGATCACGGCTTCGCCGAACCGGCCGAGCAGCGCCCCCATCATATAATAAGAAGCCCGCAGCTTCTTAACAGGCCCGTTTGGCATGGGGATAGACTTAATATCACTTGGGTCAATCTTGATCTGGTTGTCGGACCATTCCACTTTAGCCCCAAGCTCTTCTAATATATGCGTATAAACCGCAACGTCGCTTAGCTGCGGCAAATTATCCAAAATCACTTCAGTTTCCGCCAGAATAGCGGCAGGCAGCAGTGCAATCGCACTGTTCTTGGCACCGCTAATTTGAACCGTTCCGCGCAGTGGACGTCCACCGGCTATCATTAACTTTTCCATAATTCTTAAAGGTCCCCCTGAGTGCTTAAAAAGGTCTGTCATACCTCACCATAATACCACTTAAACATAGAAAAGGGAAAGACGCCGCAAATGGAGCGGCGTTTTCCCTTAGAATATCTACTCAGTAAGAGCAAAGCCGCTCCCAGGGGAACGGCTTATTTATCCTCTTCTTATGCGTGGTTGCTGGTTCCGAACTCACGAATTTTGCCAATTACCGTAGCTTTGATAGCGTCACGGCCAGGAACCAAGTATTTACGAGGATCGTAAGCTTTAGCATCTGCGTTCAGCACTTCACGAACTTTAGCTGTAAAATTGATTTGGTTCTCTGTGTTTACATTGATCTTGGAAGTTCCCAAAGAAATCGCTTTTTGAATGTCGTGCAGTGGAATACCTGTACCACCATGCAAAACAAGTGGAAGTTGAACTGCGTCGCGGATTTCTTCCATTTCTTTGAAACCAAGGTTTGGTTCGCCGTGGTAAGGACCATGAACAGAACCGAGGGCAGGAGCCAAAGTATCGATGCCTGTCTCTTTAACGATACGTACGCATTCGTTCAGGTCAGCATATTGGATGCCGCCGATCACGTCGTCTTCCTGTCCGCCAACTGTACCCACTTCCGCTTCAACGGAAACGCCTTTGGAGTGTGCATATTCAACGACTTTCTTAGTCATTTCGATGTTCTCATCGATAGGATGATGGGAACCGTCGATCATAACGGAAGTAAATCCAGCATCGATCGCTTCTTTACATTTCTCAAAGCTAGAACCATGGTCAAGGTGAATCGCTACAGGAACAGTAATCTTCATGTCCTCAATCAGGCCTTCCACCATTTTCACAACTGTTTTGAATCCGCTCATATGGCGAGCAGCGCCTTCGGAAACGCCCAGGATTACAGGGGCTTGCTCTTCTTGTGCTGCAGCCAGAATTCCTTGTGTCCACTCAAGGTTATTGATGTTGTATTGACCAACCGCGTATTTCCCTTCAAGCGCTTTGTTCAACATTTCGGTCATGGATACTAATGGCATGTTGCGTCCTCCTAAAAAGGTATGTTTTTTATGTTTTTAGCCGACATTCACACCACTTTATTATACCACAAAATACGTGAATTACTAAACAAGCTTTTACATGGTTTCACATGCTTTGTGATATTTTTATGGCGTTTTCGCAAATTTTCATAAAAACTCAGAAGAAGAGACCCCTCATTAAGGGGTCCCCCGCGTTACATAACTGCTTTTCCTTTTAACTGGCTGTTGACAGCCATTCGCATTTCGTCTATATCAAACGGTTTGGTAAAATGCATTAAAGCGCCAAGCTCCGTCGCCTGCTTAATCATATCCAGCTCTCCGTACGCAGTCATCATGATGACTTTGATCTCCGGATTCACCGCCTTGATATGCTTAAGAATCTCTAGTCCGTCCATGCCCGGAATTTTCATATCGAGAAGCACCAGATCAGGCGAGTCATTCCGAACGATCTCCAGAGCAAGTTTGCCGTTCGCAGCCTGGAATGTTTTATACCCTTCGCTTCCGAACACTTCCATCAACAAAATACGGATCCCGTTCTGATCATCCACTATCAACACTTTCTTCTCTTCCATGAGAACCCCCCCAAGAATCGGCACATACCGCTCAAAAAGCCATGGCCTTCGCAAAATTCCTGAACTTCAAATCTTCACCGGCGTCTAAAAAAGCTCGTATATAAGGAATATTCGCGTTAATTTTGTCAATTCCTTCTGAATCAAGAAAAAGACAGCAAAGGAAGTTAGAAAGACAGAAGGCTGAGAAATCCGGCAGGGACCTGGTTGGCGCCTTTATGCAAAACCGGGGAACAAGCCTGAAAAAATCAGGCCTGCTCGTCGTATTGAATCGAAGCTTTAACGAACTCGCGGAAGAGCGGCTGCGGACGGTTCGGACGGGACGTAAATTCCGGATGGAACTGAACCGCCAGGAACCACGGATGATCCGGAAGCTCCACGATTTCAACCAGACGTCCGTCCGGTGAAGTACCGGAAATCTTGAGCCCTGCACGCTCGATCTCTTCACGATAGCTGTTATTGAATTCATACCGGTGACGGTGTCTCTCATAAACCAGCTCATCGTTATAGCATTCCATAGCCAGCGAACCCGGAACGAGTTTGCACGGATACAGACCCAGGCGCATCGTTCCGCCCAAATCTTCAATATCCTTTTGTTCAGGAAGCAGGTCAATGACCGGGAAGTTGGTCTTCGGATTGATCTCCGAGCTGTTCGCGCCATCCATGCCGGCCAGAGCACGGGCATATTCGATAACCGCTACCTGCATGCCTAAGCAGATGCCGAAGAATGGAATGTTGCGCTCACGCGCATAGCGAATAGTGGTAATTTTTCCTTCAATACCGCGATCTCCGAAACCGCCAGGAACCAGAATGCCGCTGATGCCGCCGAGCATTTCGTCCACGTTCTCCTCGGTTACTTCCTCCGCATTCACCCAGCGGATCTTCACATCCGCGTTAGCGTCAAATCCGGCATGGGATAAGGACTCAACCACGCTCAAATAAGCATCATGCAACGCTACATATTTACCTACGATTGCAATTTCAACCGTCTTCTCCAAGCGGCTGATCCGGTCCACAAGACTTTCCCATTCCTTCATGTCCGGGGCAGGAGTCGTCAGCTTCAAATGATTCACAACGATCTCGTCCAGACCTTCGTCGCGCAGGTTCAAAGGAACCTCGTAAAGCGTGCTGGCATCGCGGCATTCGACCACCGCATTAGCGTCGATATCGCAGAACAAAGCGATCTTCGCCTTCATATCCGCGGAAAGCTCATGCTCCGTACGGCATACGATGACGTTCGGCTGAATGCCGATGCTGCGCAGCTCTTTTACACTGTGCTGGGTTGGTTTGGTCTTAACTTCACCCGCAGCTTTGATGTAAGGGATCAGCGTAACGTGAATGTACATGACGTTCTCGCGGCCGATGTCGCTTTTGATTTGGCGGATCGCTTCAAGGAAAGGCAAGCTCTCGATGTCGCCTACTGTACCGCCAATTTCGGTGATAACTACGTCGGAACCCGCTTCGCGGCCCGCGCGGAATACACGTTCTTTGATCTCATTGGTAATGTGGGGGATTACCTGCACGGTGCCGCCCAAATATTCGCCGCGGCGCTCCTTGCTGATGACCGAAGAATAAACTTTACCTGTTGTAACGTTACTGTTCTTGGACAGGTTAATATCAATAAAACGTTCATAGTGCCCAAGGTCCAGATCCGTCTCAGCACCGTCATCGGTGACAAACACTTCACCATGTTGGTAGGGGCTCATAGTTCCCGGGTCAACGTTAATGTAGGGGTCGAATTTCTGGATCGTTACTTTTAAACCTCTATTCTTAAGCAATCTGCCTAGTGACGCAGCGGTAATCCCTTTGCCGAGGGAAGACACCACGCCGCCTGTTACGAAAATGTATTTAGCCACTGTTGAAAAACCTCCCAAATAAACATAGTGCCGGGAAACGGCACTTTGATTTGATCAAATAAACATCCAGAAAATCCATCCGACTAGGCTTTAGCGTAACCCATTTTACAGCTAATCACCCGCAATAATACCCTCAAAAAAACAAAAAAAGTGCCACCCGAATTGGTCGGGGCACTTTCCAAACTTCAACTTATTTATAGATCCGATTCATAAGCCCAAGCAATAGTTTAACTGTTCCGGCAGCGGCTTGTCAAGCAACCAGAAAGGAATCCCAAGGGCGATTTTGAGCACCGAAGAAAACCTTGGCATGTCTGGATCAAATATGAAAAAAAGGACGGTCAGACTTCCTTTCGAAAGCCGTCCGCCCTTCATGATTCTAGTCTTTCAAATCCCCGTCCTCTTCATCGAGGTCCTCGTCTTCTTCGCTCTCTTCGTCTTCGTCCAGATCCTCATCTTCGAGTTCTTCGTCACCCAGAAGCGGATCTTCTTCAACTTCGGCATCTTCGTCTTCGTCGGCAAAGATACCGTCCTCGTCTTCTTCGGCGGCATCATAGTCTTCATCATCCGCGGAGTAAGTTTCTTCTTCCTCCTCCGTGAAATCTTCGTCGTCCAGATCATCGTCGTCGTCATTAATAATGCGCGGACGCGAAGCATTGGCGATCGGATCTTCGTTCTTCTCAATCGGATACCAGCGTTTCAGGCCCCAAAGATTGGTTCCGACACAGGCAAAACGACCATCAATATTAATCTCCGTATATAGCTGCGCAATGGCCTCTTGAATCTGCTCATCGGACATTCCGCGAACCTTGGCCACTTCATTCATTAGATCACGGTAATAGTAAGGCGTATTGGCTGCTTTCAAGATCATAAATGCGAGATCCACCATCGGAGTTTCTTGAATTTTCTCCGGGTCGATTTTTAAATTGAGCGGCGTACTCACTTACGGACACTTCCTCTCAGGCAATGTTAACGGTTGCGTTCCATACTGGACGGGCTTGGCCCGCGAATATGAACATCCCCTAATTTAACTCATCGAACTCATATCACACAATAGTAAAACCTATTTGGAAGGAAAAAGCAAGTTTTATCCGGCCCTGCAGCCTGCTCATTTCAAAGGTCTCATTTCAAAAGTCTCTCTGGTTCGGTCAGCCAGGTAACAGCAAGAAGCGGAGCGTGCGAACGCTCCGCCTCTGCCGACTGTATCCTTTCGAAAGAATGCGGAGTATCCGCTTTCTCCCGGGAAGTGAGAGGCCGGACCCTCCGGCCTCCTTCTTCCATCGTATGTATACATTTGCAGATTGACACGGTCTGCGCGGGTTAAACTTGCAAAAAGTCGAATTTTTGCGCATCCCCCCGGCCAGCTCCCTTGAACGCCTGCCGCTGTGCTGCAGGAGCCTATTTCAGCGCAACCGGGCATGTTCCCCATTCAGCCGATAACGCCTTGTCATAAAATACTGCAACACGCTTTGGTCAGGGGGCTGCTTTGCATGAATATACCGGAATTGCTCCGCTTTCTAAGCGAACACTTCTCTCTCTCCCATGATGAAGGATCCCGCCACATCCTCTCCTTCCGCAACCCGTCTCACTATGAGGCCTTTCTGAACGAGCTTCAGCTAAATATTCCCGGCATGGATCCGGAAATCCGCGAGCGGCTTAAGACGGCTGCCCTGAGACAAGGACTGGCCGGTTTCCTGGAATCCGCCGACCTGCCGCTCCGATTTCGCCGCGCGCTTCGGATCGAAGAAGATCTCCGGGTGAACGTCCATGCGCTTGCTGCTCAGGAGAAACAGATCAATCCCGGCATTCCCTGGGGTGTCAGAAGAATCCGTGCGCCGGAGGTTTGGTCGCAGTCCACAGGGCTGAATGTCCGGATCGGCATTGTAGATACCGGCGTTGATTTCAGTCATCCCGACCTTAAATACTGCCTGGCCCGAGGGGTCAATCTGCTGAGCCGCCATCACTGGCCGCACGACGATAACGGCCACGGCACTCACATTGCCGGAACGATCGCCGCGGCTGGAGGACCGGAGGGAATAACCGGGGTTGCCCCCCGTGCGATTCTCTATCCTGTCAAAGCCTTCGATAATAACGGTGCCGCCTATGTGTCCGACATTATCCGCGGCATCGATTGGTGTGTACAGAACGGCATCCAGATTATCAATATGAGCTTCGGCATGAAGAAGAAAAGCGCAGCCATGGAAGAAGTCGTGGAGCGCGCTACCGAGGCCGGGGTCGTCATAGTCGCTTCTGCCGGCAACGACAAGAAAAAACGCAGCATCGATTATCCCGCCAAGCTTCCCCAAACCATCTCGGTCGGCGCAACCAACCGGGAGCGCCGTATTGCGGGCTTCAGCAATCTGGGCCCCTATATCGATATTTATGCGCCCGGCGATCAGATCCGCTCCTCCTGGCTTGGCGGCAAACACCGTAAAATGAACGGTACGTCCATGGCCACCTCCCATGTCAGCGGCGCCATAGCTTTGCTGCTGGCCAAAAGGCCTGGACTTACACCAGCCGAAATCAAATCGCTGCTCCGGCGGACCGCCCGCCCGTTATCCCCCTTGGAGAACAGAACCAAAGGGGCCCCCGGCGAACTGGATGCCTACCGACTGGTACGAAGGCGAGCTGCTGCGAAACCCGCCGCCCGAACAACCAAGAAAAAAGGCTGAGCTTGTAAGTGGACGAATAAAATCAATCCCCGAACCGATGAACCGCAAAAAGCCCTGAAACGGTCTCCTTGGAGAGAGCCGCTTCAGGGCTTTCTTATTTACATCCGGTCAGGAGCTTCTACACCAATCAACTTGAGCACATTGGCGATAGTGATGCGAACCGCGCCGAGCAGGGCGAGGCGGGCTGCCGTTTGCTCCGCGTCTTCCGTAATGACGCGTTCCGCTCTGTAGTAGCTGTGCAGCAAAGATGCCAGCTCGTATACATAACGCACGATACGGTGCGGTGCATAGCCATTTGCGGCCACGGCGATTTCTTCCGGCAGCTCACCGATTTTGCGGAGCAGATCATACTCGTGCTCGGTCGTCAGCTTGTGGAATGGCACGCTGTCCGGAGCCGGAAGCGCGATGCCCTGCTCTTCAGCTTGACGGAAAATGCTGCAGATCCGCGCATGCGCGTACTGCACATAATAAACCGGGTTCTCGTTGGACGTCGAAATTGCGAGGTCCATGTCGAAGTCCAGATGGGAATCCATGCTGCGCATCGTAAAGAAGTAACGAATGGCGTCGACGCCTACTTCGTCCATCAGGTCAACCATCGTGACGGCTTTGCCAGTACGCTTGGACATTTTGACCTTTTCGCCGTCCTGGAACAGGCTGACCATCTGTGCAATCAGCACGGTCAGTTTGTTCGGATCATTGCCGAGCGCTTCCATCGCTGCTTTAAGACGCGGGATGTAGCCGTGGTGGTCGGCGCCAAAAATATTGATCATCCGGTCAAAGCCGCGGTTGTATTTGTTGCGGTGGTAAGCCACGTCAGGCGTCATGTACGTGTACGTGCCGTCATTTTTCACCAGAACGCGATCCTTGTCATCGCCGTAGTCGGTTGTGCGCAGCCAGGTTGCTCCGTCCTGCTCATAGGTTTGGCCTTTGGCGCGAAGCTCCTCGAGGGAAGCCTCTACCTGTCCGTTCTCATACAGCGAGCTTTCGCTGAACCAAACGTCAAAACGCACGCGGAAACGGCCGAGGTCGCGTTTGATTTTGTCCAGTTCCTTCTCAAGTCCGTATTTGCGGAAGAATGCCGCACGTTCGCCCGGCGAATAGGAAAGCAGCGAATCGCCCTTCTGAGCTACGAGCTCCTTGGCAAAACCCTTGATGTCCTCACCATGGTAGCCGTCCTCCGGCATCTCGGCCTCTTGTCCAAGCTCCTGCAAATAGCGGGCTTCAATCGATTTGCTCAGGTTCACGATCTGGTTGCCGGCATCGTTGATGTAATATTCGCGGGTTACGTCATAACCTGCAAAATCCAGCACATTGCAGAGGGCATCGCCAACAGCTGCGCCGCGGGCATGTCCCAAGTGCAGGCTGCCTGTAGGGTTCGCGCTGACGAACTCGATCTGAACCTTCTGACCGCCTCCGATCTGCACCCGTCCATAATGATCTCCTTCAGCGTAAACCTTCGTAATGACCGGATAAAGATAACTTTTGCCGATCGTGAAATTAATAAAGCCCGGTCCGGCAATTTCCGCCTTCTCAATCGAAGCTTTGCCGTAATCCAGGTGATTCAGAATCTCCTCCGCGATTTGGCGCGGGTTCTTCTTGGCGATTTTGGTCAGCTGCATAGCCGCGTTGGTGGCCAGGTCGCCGTGGGCCTTATCTTTAGGCACCTCAAGGACAATCGCCGGAATTTCTTCAGCAGAAGCCAGACCGGCAGCGGTGATGGCATCGACAATCGCTGTTTTGACCGCCTGGTTGATCTGCTCTAACGGGTTTTGGGTTGACATGTTCAGACTTCCTCCTGTATTTGCAAACTAATGGTGAACCGGCCTGCCAGTTCCTCATAGACATATAAATCGTAAACCCAGTCCAGCGTCCCGTTCGATCCGTCCAACCGGATATCCACGGACTTTGTGTCCGTTGAAAGGTTAAAGGTCGTAAACGGGGAGCGGTAGAAACCGGGGAGCTTCTGTCCGGCGCTGAACGTCTGCTGCGACTCGACTTCACCGTGGCGCAGCACTCTAAGCTCGCCGCCGCTGATTCGTACGGTAGTCCGCGTCTTGCCGCCTTTCGGTCCGGGCTCCGGCTCTTCATAACGGATATAGCTGCCCGCCGCTCCCTGCACCAGTTCGCCGCGCATATGCTGCACCGTCTTATCCGTTCCGTCAAAGCTTGTTAGGGTAATGACCACAGCCTGATTGCCTGGCATTGCTTTCAGTCCCCATTTCTATAATCTCTTTATCATACTCTACCATATAACCTTGTCCAAAGTCTCCGATCTTAAGACTCTCAGCCTGCATCAAATATTGATTATACCCGATTAAGGCCTTTTTCGTTAATTGAAAAATCAAAAAAAGGGCTGCGGCGAGCGGAAGCCCTTGCCGAAGCCCTTTTTACAGCCGACCAAGACATGAAATTCGTGTCCGGGGTCACGGTTTATGACAGGTTTAAGACGTTTACGATACCGCATCCGGGATCTTGAATTTCTGATTCCAGCTGACGCCGCCGTCATGCGTAACGTAGACGGCCGTTTCCGTCGCACTCGTAACCGTAAGCCAGCCTGTCTTCTGCGACGGGAAAGAGATGCGGGCATCATACCCTTTAATCACTGCCGGAACGTTCGTCCAGCTTCGGCCGCCGTTATAGGAACGGCCGACACCAACAACGCCGCCGGCAGGGGAACCGCCAGCCAGATAGGCTGTGCTGCTGCCGATCAGTGCCATATTGCCCGGGTGCCCTCCGGGAGAGGCCGGGCCTTTGGCTGCCAGCACTTTCCCGCTGCCCGGCGCAGGACCGCCGCCGGCGGTGTCCTGCCCGATCACGCGCTTCCAGCTTCCGCCGCTGTCAGGACTGGCGTACAGGCTGTACGAAACCTGGGACATGCCTGATTCGCCGTAAACCAGCGCCCATACCTGGCCAGCCCTGCTGTACAGCTCTCCGCCGATAACAGATTCGGATGGAATGGTGAGTACCGTGCGCCAGCTGCTGCCGCTGTTCGTGGTCTTCATGACCTTATAGCCGCCGCCGGGAACAACCGTCAGCACGTATCCCGTTTTGCCAGATGCGTCATTAAAGGAGCCTGCACGTGTATTGGGCGGCGTGTTCACCTTTTTCCAGCTGCGGGCTCCGTCCGTGGATTGATAAATACGGTTAGAGGTAAAACCGTATAAGGCGCCGTTAACTGTCTTAAGGTTGGTGAAAAGCTCCGGCGTGCTGTCGATCCGCTTCCAATGTGCGCCCCCATCCGAGGTGCCAATCAGATAATTCGGACCGTTATCCGAAGCTGCTGCCAAAGCCCAGCCCTTCACATTATCGGGAAAATGAATCTGCGCAAATTGCCAGGAGCCCTTATAAATTTCCTGCCAATGACAGCCCCCGTCCGAGGTGCCGACCAAGAATCCGTTCCCTGCGGCGCGCCCCACCCAATCACTCAGAAAGTTAATATCAGTGAAATGCAGCGGCATTTGGTCCGGGCCTTTATGTTTCTTCTGCAAATCACCCAAAAGGCCATGATCTCCGCTGCCGCAAACCGGACTGGCCGCCTCCGCAACCTTCGAAGGCAAGGAAGAACCCAGCCCCGCCACGGAGAGTCCTGCCGTCAGAACGGCAGAAGCCGCTATCTTCATTAAAGAACTCAGCAATCGTCTGCTGCGTATCATTGAACCACCTCCATACCCTTTCATATGGCTCTTGGTACCTGTTTAGTCTGATTACCTATCGTTTACTTATCGACTACTTATCATTACTTATTATTTACCCGTCCTTGTTCCATTGAAGCAACAGAAGAAACCGCCCCTGCCGGGGCGGCCTTCAGACCTGCGAACCTGCGAACCTTCAACCCAGTGAAACTGCGAACCTTCAACCCAGTGAAACTGCGAACCTTCAACTTGCAAACTTCAAACCTGCAAGCTCCTTCTTTATTTCACCAGATCTTCGACGAATTTAGGCAATACAAAGGCGGCTTGATGCAGACGAGGCGTGTAATATCTCGTTTCCAGCTCCGGCAGCCGGCTGATGTCCACCTGGAGTGGATCATGGACCTTACTGCCCATCGTAAATGTCCACAGGCCGGACGGATAGGTCGGTATATTCGCCCCATATACGCGTACAATCGGGAAAATCTCTTTGACATCTTGGTTCACCTTCTGAATCAGGTCGGCCTTAAACCAGGGATTGTCGGTCTGGGCCACAAAAACACCGTCCTCTTTCAGTGCCTCGTAAATGCCTTGGTAAAAACCGCGCTCAAAGAGCGGCGCCGCCGGACCTACCGGTTCGGTGGAGTCGACCATGATGACGTCGTATTTATTTTTACTCTCGAGAATATGCATGTAGCCGTCGTTCACGAGCACTTCAACCCGGGGGTTCTCGAGTTCGCCGGCAATTTCGGGCAGATATTGCTTGGAGTATTCGATCACTTTCCCATCGATTTCAACCAGAACAGCCTTCTCTACCTCCGGATGCTTCAAAATTTCACGAATGACGCCCCCGTCTCCGCCGCCAACCACCAGCACCTGCTTAGGATTCGGGTGGGTAAACAAAACCGGATGGGCCACCATTTCATGATAAACGAATTCATCCTTGAGTGTGGTCATCACCATGCCGTCCAGCACCAGCATACGTCCAAACTCTTCCGTTTCGATCATCGCCAGATCCTGAAAATCCGTCTTCTCCGTCACAAACGTTTCCGTTACCTTCATCGTAATGCCAAACGAGGGCGTCTGTTTCTCCGTAAACCACAGTTCCACCTTACCTACCTTCTTTCCGCTGTACGCAAAGATTTCTTCCTCATTAATAATGTACCCAACATATGAGAGGCCATAAATGAAGGCATTCACTTGAATCCCTTCCCGGCGTGAATATCCATCCTAAACTTTCCCAATAATAAGCATTACAGCCGCCGGATTCCCTTATTTTCCGGAACAGGCAGCTCCTGCTGCTGCACCTTTAACGATTATGCTCATCCGACAGGAGGTTATTCATATGCAGAGACTATCCAGGAACTCCCGCAAACCGAAGTCAGGACGCCTGAAGACGCTCATCAAGCTGACTTTAGCCTGCGGCGTGCTTGCCGCGGCTGCTTTGAGCATTCTGCTTGTTTATTTATACCAGTCTCCGCTGCCGCCGATCGATTCAGATCAAAACTCGATCATGTTTGATGCCAGCGGCGAAGCCGCCGCCGTCTTCTCTCCCGCCGAAAAAAATCAGGAGAACATCAAGCTGGACCAGATTGCCCCTTCCTTGATTAAAGCGACGCTGGCCGTCGAGGACCGTCACTTCTACGAGCATGTCGGCTTTGATTTCAAAGGCATGGCCCGGGCCGTTCTCGTGAACGTGGAGCATCTGGACACCCTGCAAGGGGCCAGTACGTTGACCCAGCAGCTTGCCCGGAATCTTTATCTGACCCACGAGCGGACCTGGACACGCAAAGCCAAGGAAGCTTTATATACAGCTCAGCTGGAGATGAAATACAGCAAACAGGATATTCTGCAGATGTATCTGAACCAGATCTATTACGGACACGGGGCATACGGCATTGAAGCCGCGGCCAAAACGTATTTCGGCAAGTCAGCCAAAGACCTGACGCTGGCAGAAAGCGCCATGCTGGCCGGAATTCCGAAAGGACCTACTTATTATTCACCTTTTAACCATATGAAGAATGCCAAGGACCGCCAGAAGACGGTTCTCGGTACCATGGTTGATAACGGGGATATTACGCGCGGTCAAGCTGATCAGGCTTATGCACAGATTCTGCATTTTCAGTCTCCGTCCATGCGGACGACCGATGATAAAGCGCCTTATTTCCGCGACTATGTACGCAGTGTCCTGATGGACGATCTGGGAATCAGCGAGGAGCTGCTCGACCACGGCGGCCTGAGGGTCTACACCACGCTGGATACGGAAGCGCAGGCGGCGGCAGAGGAAGCGGTGAGGTCCGGCGTCGGAAATGATGCGGAGCTAGAAGCCGCGCTGGTTTCAATCGATCCGCGGAGCGGCTACGTCAAGGCGCTGGTCGGCGGAACCAACTATATCAAGAGTCAATACAATCATGTGTTTGCAACTACGCGCCAGCCCGGCTCATCCTTTAAGCCGATCATGTATTTGACTGCGCTCTCGTCCAAGAAAATGACGGTGGCCAGCCAGTTCAACAGCGAACCTACGCTTTTTCATTATGACGATAACCGGAAGACCTACAGCCCCAAGAACTTCGGTGAAAAATATCTCGGCGAAATCAATATGAAACGGGCGATCGCCGCCTCGGACAACATCTACGCCGTGAATACCCTGATGACCGTTGGCGCGGACAACGTCATTGATATGGCCCGGCGAATGGGCATCACGAGCAAGCTTCAGGCGGTGCCGTCGCTTGCGCTCGGCACCTCGCCGGTCAGCCCGTTTGAAATGGCGTCGGCCTTCGCCGTCATCAGCAATCAGGGGCGCAGCGTTAAACCCGTAACCGTCTTAAAGGTGACGGACGCCTTCGGCACCGTGCTCTATGAAGCGCCCAAGGCGCAGCCGCTGCAGGTTGTTGAACCCGCTGCCGCTTATGTGCTGACGCACATGATGGAGGGTGTATTCGATACCGGCGGCACCGGCAGCCGCGTCTCGGCGCTGATGAAGCGCCCGGTCGCCGGCAAAACGGGCACGACCAGCACCGATGCCTGGCTAGTCGGCTTCACACCGGAGCTGTCCACCGCCGTCTGGGTTGGCTACGACAAAGGCAAGACGCTCGGCACCACAGCCTCGCGCAAGGCGGCACCAATCTTCGCCACCTTCACGGAGAAAGCGCTGGAGAAGGTGCCGCCTAAGATGTTCCCGGTGCCGGACGGCGTGGTCAGCGCCTATATCGACATGGCTACCGGCAAGCTGGCCGATGCCGGCTGCGGTGAGAAGGAGCTGGAGGTGTTCATTGCCGGCACCGAGCCGAAGGAAACCTGCACCGGGACAACCCCGCCCGCCAAATCCGAGTCGCTTCCGGAGCCTGCCAAAGAGCAGAGCCATTCGTGGTGGCAGGATTTGAAGCGGTGGTGGATGGAATAAGGCGGGTAGGAAAAAGACGAGTGGAAAGAAGCGAATACGGAAATGCGAGTGCAAAGAAAGCTTTCGCCGCTTTCCACAGTGAGAAACTTGTTCATAGCCCGAACAACAAATAAAGGGAGCCCCTTTCGTCCATTCCCGGGCGAAGGGGTTCCCTTTTCTGCTATACATTTGTTCTTTCGAATCATCTATTCTTTCGATACCATCATTATTTTGCCGCGTTCATTATCTCTATATATTCATTATATAGAAGTTATTCCCGGCGCCTTAGTCCAAGGCCGCCTTGAAAACCTCCGGCGTCCGTTCCCACCACTCTTCGTTGTGGGTCATCAGCAGGTTCTTGAGCGCCGCCTTCTCTTCGCTGCCCAAATCGTCCAGCATGATCTTGCGCTTGAGCGCGTAGTCGAGCTTGTTGACATGCTCGGCAAGGATCTTCCAGCCGCGTTTCGCTTCCGTATCAATCAGCATCTCGCAGGCAGTTGCTCCGCCGTAGCATTTGCCCTCTTCCGTCTGGTCAACGGCCACCCAAACAACCCAAACCTGGCGTCCGTTAGGGACGTCTTCCCGGTTGGCCGAGAACTTAATGCCCCGCTCCACTTTGCTCTTGGCATGCATGGCTCCTATGTCAATCTTGGCTTCCCCGCCGTCGATGATGACCGGAGAGACGTTGTTCAAATCGATTGATCCCGCTCCAAACCCTTTGTGTTTGCTGCGGTCATTGCTGCTTATAATATTCAAACTCAGCGGTTTCTTGCCCGCGTTCGGTGTATTATCCATAATTCCCTCCAAGGTTAAAGGCGCTTCCATTCACACCTTGTACATTAATTTTATTTTAGCTAATAATCTCCCAAATGCAAACATATACATGCTGTAGATGCTTGTCAACGGGAGGTATCAATCTATGTTTGCTCCAAGGAAACGGACCAAAACCCTAACCATCTTGGCGGCCGCCCTGCTCCTGCTGGGCGGATCGTTCTGGGAATTCACAAAACTGCGGACGGGCCCGCCAGCTTCTCTTGCCGCTATTCTTGCTCCCGATCAGGCCAAGCCCTCCCTAACGGAACCGGGCGCCGCTCCCGTCAAAGAGAGCGTACAGCAGCCCAGCGCCGAGGTGCTCAGCGACCGGATTTCAGAGTACCACATTGACGTGAAGCTAGACGAGACAACCGGTACCTTAACCGGCACGGAGACGCTCAGCTGGACTCATCCCGGCAAGAAACCGGTGAACGAGGTCTATCTTCATCTTTATGCCAATGCGTTCTCATCTCCGGATACTACTTTTATGAAGGAATCGGGAGGTGTACTCCGCAGCGATGCCATGCCACAGGACGGCTGGGGCTCGATCAGCATGACGGAGATCCGGACGACCGACGGACTTTCCCTGCTCCACCGCATCCAGTATGTGCAGCCTGATGACGGCAACATAAAGGACAAGACCCTCGTCAAAGTCCGCTTGCCTCAAGCGGTTCAGGGCGGCGAAACCCTGACGCTCAAGATCGGATTCCAGGTCAAGCTGCCCAAAGTATTTGCGCGGATGGGCACAGCAGGCAATTTCGTCATGGCCGGACAATGGTTCCCCAAGATGAGCGTCTACGAGCCAGCAGGAACGCGCGGCAGAGCGCAGGAGGGCTGGAACCTCCACGAATATCACGGCAATTCCGAATTTTATTCCGATTTCGGCATATACAGCGTCAAGATCAATGTCCCGCAAAATTATATCGTCGCCGCCACCGGCTTCCCTACCAAATCGGCAGCCGTTAAGGACACCAGAAAGACCTATCAGTTCTACGCCGACGATGTGCATGATTTTGCCTGGGCTGCCTCCCCTGATTTCGTATACGCCGAAGAGCCGTTCGCTTCGGACAGCGTGCCCGGCGTGCGAATCAAGCTGTACCTCGACCCGGCCCACAAGGATTTAAAGGACCGTTATTTCTATGCTGCTAAAGCAGCACTCGCCTCTTACAGCAAAGCCTATGGGCCTTATCCTTACTCCACGCTGTCTATCGTGGTGCCTCCGGCGGACGGAAACGGAGCGGGCGGCATGGAATACCCGACGCTGATCACGGCGTTTGGAGCGACCAGCGACTCGCCGGGTTACGATCTGGAGAGGACCGTGGTCCATGAAATCGGGCACCAATATTTTTACGGGATGATTGCCAGCAATGAATTCGAGGAGCCTTGGCTGGATGAAGCCTTCACCTCCTATGCCGAGGACAAGGTGATGGAGAAGGAATACGGCGTGAACGCCAATTTGACGATCCAATCCGCCATGATCACGCAGCCGCAATCGCTGGACCAGTCAGCCTGGAAATACGGAGATTCCCGCACCTATGCACTTAATGTCTACACCCGAGGCAAGCTCGTCTTGATGGACATCGAACGCCAGATCGGCACCAAACAGATGAACAAGGTGATGAAGACCTATGCGCTCAAATACCGCTTCAAGCATCCTACGACCGCCGACTTCCAGCGTGTGCTGGAGCAGGCCACCAAGAAATCCTGGGGCGATTACTTCAATAACTATGTATATAACGGAAAAATGGCCGACTATGCCGTAGACAGCATCACCACGGATCAGAAGGAACAAAACGGCGAGACCCTCTACGAAGCTACCGTCTCCATCAGCCGCAGGGGAGCCGATACGACGCCGGTGCCGATTCTGTTCACCTTCAGCGACGGCCATGAGATCCGTAAGGAATGGGACGGGAAAGTCCCTCTTACCGAATTCAAAGTACAGTATACGCAGCCGCTGGCTTGGGTCATGATCGATCCTGCCTATTCACTCCTGCTGGAGAACAAACATATCAACAATTTCCTGAAAGCCGAAGTGGATCCGTCCGTCGGGTTCAGATGGAATCTGGGCATCGCCAAGCTTGTAGATTCTCTGCTTGGGCTGCTGTCATGGTGAGGTGAATGAGACGATGACTTATATTCGAAGCGGTTGGACGAGTGCCGTCAAGCAGCTGCCTATAGCCATCCTTCTATTTCTGTATCAGCTGCTCTGGAGCGTATTTCTCTATAAAATCATTCATTCCGCCATTATTCCGGTTCTGCAGCGTTACCCCGATTC
Source organism: Paenibacillus physcomitrellae (assembly GCF_002240225.1). Classification (NCBI taxonomy): domain Bacteria; kingdom Bacillati; phylum Bacillota; class Bacilli; order Caryophanales; family Paenibacillaceae; genus Paenibacillus; species Paenibacillus physcomitrellae. The sequence goes on from NZ_CP022584.1 coordinate 2,988,359, forward strand.
GGGTCCCGGCGAGCTCAGCCGCCTGCTGTTCCTGGTGGAAGGCCAGATGGGACTTGCCGGGAACAGCCAGCTCCGCCTGTATGGAGGACTGCTTGCGGGCATGATGCTGATCCGCCTGCTGCTTACCCCGCTAATCCGCTCGGGCATCTACCACGGGCTGCTTGAAGAGAAGGACCGCGACGGAGCAGGCTGGCTGTTCTTTGAGGGCATTCGGAAGCGCTGGAAGCCCGTCAGCCTGTTTTATGTCATCGAGCTGGTTCTCATCCTGCTTCCCGCTTACTGGCTGGTACCCAAAATATACAATCAATCCATCCCGCTGCTGAACGGAGATCATCATGCCTTCCTGCTGACCGGAGCGGCGCTGGCGAGCTGGGGGGTATGGATATTCCTGGTGAAGAAGCTCCTTGAATACGCGCTGCTCGGCTGGATCTCCGGCGCAGGCCTGTTCGTTTCCCTGCTATGGTGCGCAAGACGCCTGATTCAGGTCATCTGGATTTCCGTGCTGCTCGGAGGGCTCTGCCTGCTGGTCTGCAGCCTGTTCACCGCAGGCGCCTGGATTTGGACCGGCATGCTGGGGCTGATTCTTCATCAGACCTACCCGCTGATCGGCAGCTTTCTGAGAATCTGGCAAACGGCCTCCCAATTTCACCTGTGGAAGACAGGCACCGAAAAATAAATATATGCCCTATATAAAGCAGGCAACACAGCGCTGCGCAAAGCCCGAGCCTTTAGGCTCGGGTTTTGTTGTGCTTGTCCGATCCTCTTTTTTGTAAAAATATGCATTGTCAAAATGTTCCTGTGCTGGTACAATGACTGCAACCAAACAAGTAACAACTTTGTAATTCCTTTTTAAACTTTTAGCAGGATTTATGAAAAAGATGTCGAATAAGTAGCTTCAGATGCCATAAAGAATAAGCCTAATCCCAGGCATCAAGGGAGCGGGGGAACCACTTTGGGTGAATTGGTCTCGCAACGGAGGGATCATAGGGGAAACCTTCTACCGAATCCTTAAGCTAACCTCGCAGGCGTTGGAAGGGGTACACAAGTTTTGAAGAAGAAGTTGGCAGCAGCAGCAGTAGGTTTTGCATTGATGTTCACGCTGGGAACAAGCGCATTTGCGGCGGATACTCAGCTGGACAAAGCGGTGAGCGGTGCATTGGGTACACCTTATAAAACTGGAGGAACAACAACCAAAGGGTTTGACTGCTCCGGTTTTACTAGATATGTATTCGCCAAGCTTGGCATCACACTCCCTCACCAATCCGGGTCCCAATTCAAAATGGGCAAAGCGGTAGAGAAAAGCCAGCTCATTCCAGGCGATCTGGTGTTCTTCAACACTAGCGGCAGCGGTGTTTCCCACGTAGGGGTTTACGTAGGAGACGGCAAATTTGCTCATGCATCCTCCTCTAAAGGTGTGACCATCAGCAAATTAAGCGAAAGCTATTATGTCAACCGCTATGTTGGAGCCAAACGCATCATGAGCAGCGACGTTTACCAGTCCGTTGCCGCAGAAGACTCTGTGGATAACGACGACGTGGAATAAGAACGTCATCTTCCCGCTGACCTTTAAATCATTCTTGCCGGAATGGTTTAAAGGTTTTTTTTTGCCTGCGATCTCGGAAAAGTTCAGATGGACCCGGAGAAGAGTCCTGAATGACGAGAATCTCTTAGGACTAAAAGACGATTTTGGGGGAATTTCCAGATAAAGTGCGGACATGCCTTGCTTATTTCCCCTCACTTTGTTACAATTACCATCGTATTAGTAACAAATTTGTAATCATTGTCGGAAGTAAGTTGCAAGTGATGACGAGTCTTATACGGTCTTTATTAAATCTGGATTAAATCTCGATTAAGTCTACTAAGTCCGTCCTCTTCATCCGTAACCGCATTGTCAGGTGCTACTACTATACCAGCCGAATTCCCCGCACCTGGGAAACGGGGGAACCAAGTTATGGGTGAATTGACTCCGCTGTCAGAGAGTCATAGGGAACCTTCGACCGAATCCTCAAGCTAACCTCGCAGGCCTTGGAAGGAGTTTTACATCTTGAGAAAGACACTAACAGCTGCGGCAGTGGGTTTAGCCATTCTTCTGTCCGCCGGAACTTTAGGGGCAAATACAGCCTCAGCATCTACACTGAGCTCGGTTGTCAGCTCGGTATACGGTACCCCTTATAAAATGGGCGCTACCGGTAACGGCGCATTTGATTGCTCCGGATTTACGAAATACGTATTTCAGAAAATGGGCGTAACCCTTGCCCGCCAATCGGCTGCTCAGTACAAACAAGGTACTGCGGTTGCCAAAGCCCAATTGAAAGCCGGAGATCTGGTCTTCTTTAACACACTGGGCAACGGCGTTTCCCATGTAGGGATTTACATGGGCAGTGGAACCTTCGCTCACGCTTCTTCTTCGAAAGGCGTACGCGTCGACAAGCTCAGCAACAGCTATTATGCCAACCGCTATGTTGGAGCCAAACGTATTTTGAGCCAGTATTCTTATAAAACTTTTGCTGTAAATCTTTAAGATCTTTCGCCCTGCCAGGCGAATCCTGTATGTTTGTTCTTCTAGGCCGCACGATTCTTGCCGGAATCGCCTGCGGCCTTTTTGTTGCTGCTTACTCTATAAACGCGGGTGCAAGGCGAAAGGTTCCAATGATTTGGGGAGAATCGCTCATTTTATTTATAGGGCTAGTTCCTCCAAACAACCTCTTCCAGATAGGAAAAGATTCCCACAACCTTTATATACCCCGTCCGTCGGCGGTTAAACGTGTTTGGGATCTAATTTTTAGCTTTTTTGCAAAACCTCCCGTTCTCGGTTACATTAAACGTACTCATAGTAGATCCGAGTCAGGAGGGATGGCCTTTGGCGGAACAGACGTTTACCTTTAAAGTGGTCCCGATGGAAGAACTCCATGGGGCTGAAATTTGCACCTGGACATATGAGCCTCCCTATAACATATACGGCTGGCTGCCATGGGAGCAGATGAAGGGACTGGAAGTGGAATTCGGAGATCCTGCAATCCGGGGGCAGCAGTACGTATCTGTTCTCGATGACAGCGGAGAGCTTTGCGGATTCGCCCAGTTGTTCCCGATCGAAGGAGTCACCCGGCTCGGTATCGGCATGAAACCGGAGCTGTGCGGCCGCGGCCGGGGACCGGCTTTTGTCGCAGCGATTGTGCAGGAGGCGCTCCGCCGCAAGCCGGAGAATGAAATCGACCTGGAGGTGCTGACCTGGAACACACGGGCCATCCGCGCCTATCAGAAGGCCGGCTTCACTATAACGGATATGTATGAGCGCCAGACGCCGGAAGGAATGAAACCCTTCTACTGCATGGTGTACCAGCCGGACAGCGACGAGGATGTTAACCGGCCGGCGCAAGAACAAGACACAGAGGACCCTTAAGCGAGTCCGCTTAAGGACACAAAAAGTGCACCCGGTCGAATGGCCAAGGTGCACTTTTATTTTTCCTATGACATAACTTTCAATCGGCGCTGCGCATTTTCTCAAACGCTTCGTTATACTGCTGGGCTTCCTTAATATCCACGCCCGTAATGCCGCCTTCCTCCCAGGAAGTCAGACGGAGCGTCACGACTTTATAATCTATCGTAATAAAAGGATGATGCTCGAAAGCCTCGGAAATCGCAGCTACCTCCGTTACAAAAGCAATTCCTTTCATGTAACTGGAGAAATTGAACTTCCGCACGATCCAGCGGCCTTCTTCGAGTTCCCAGCCCTCCAGCTTTTGCAGATGCGCTTCAACCTCTTCAGGTGAAAATGGCATTTTCTATTCCTCCCAACTTCAAAAGGTCACGCTGATGTTTAAAGCGAATAAGATCTTTCCGCATCCCAATATTTTAACATTTTCCAACAGGAAAAGCCATTATTCGACACAAACACAGCCTGTCTTGGTTAAATGAGGGATATGGAAGTCAACTCTTCCTCGCCAATCAAAACGTTAATCCGGTGTACAGCCGGATCATGCATCACCACAGCGCTCCCAACAGTGATAACAGGCTGCTCTCCGAGCCCGTAAAACAAATCCTCCGCAAGCGCTTCCCAGACTTCACTCCGGTCTTCCTGAGGCAGACGCTCCCAATCCTCCAGATCCATTTCGAAAAAAATATAACTATCGGGAACAGCCGCTACGGCCTCCGTTAAATCCGCCAAAATCAAAGCGTAGTCTCTTCCGTGCTTGACGCCCATGGTCAAAGCCCCTTTCTACTTTTGTTTCCACCTAGCCTATCCTTTATTATACCTGAAATTATGCCTTAAAAAATAACAGAAATCTGTCGATAAAAGAGGTAAACCGTTTCGTGCTTCTCTTTCCGGAAGGATGCCGGGAAGATGGAAAGGATTCAATTCTCATGGATGAGGTGTATGGATGGAAATTTCAACAATAGTCGGTATTATTTTAGGCTTGGTCGCGCTGATCGGCGGGATGATTCTCAAGGGCGCTCCGGTAACCGCTCTGATCAACAACCCGGCCGCTTACGTCATAATCCTCGTAGGTACCGCAGCTTCCCTATTCGTTGCGTTCCCGATGTCAGAAATGAAGCGACTGCCAAAATTGTTTAAAGTTTTGTTTGTCCCTAATAAGATGCTCAGTAAAACAGAAATTATTACCATGTTCACCGAATGGGCGTCGATTACACGCCGTGAAGGTCTGCTTGCTCTGGAAAGCAAAGTCGAAGAGATCAACGATGACTTCCTGCGCAGCGGCATGCGAATGATTATAGACGGCAACGATCAAGAGTTTGTCAGTGATGTTCTGGCTGAGGATATTGCAGCTACCGAGGAGCGTCACCGTGCGGGAGCGCTTATCTTCTCCCAGGCCGGTATGTATGCTCCAACGCTGGGCGTACTCGGCGCCGTAGTAGGCTTGATTGCCGCTCTCGCCGATATGACGGATATGGAGAAGCTCTCTCATGCGATCGCGGCGGCGTTTATCGCGACGCTGCTCGGTATTTTTACCGGTTATGTCCTTTGGCACCCGATCTCCAATAAATTAAAACGGATGTCCAAACGTGAGATGGAAATCCGCCTGATGATGGTGGAAGGTCTTCTGTCCATCCAATCCGGGGTATCTACCATTGCTATTCAGCAAAAACTGTCCGTATTCCTGACACCGGCCGAACGCGCAAAACTGCAGGATAAGGAGGCGGACAGCGGTGAGCAAAAAGAATAAGAAGAAGCATGAGCCTCACGAAGAGCATAACGACGAGAGCTGGCTGCTCCCCTATTCCGACCTGATGACCCTGCTGCTGGCGCTGTTTATTGTCCTCTACGGAATGAGTACACTGGACGCGAAGAAGTTTGAGGATTTCAGCCAGGCCTTTAACGCCGCATTAACCGGCGGAGTAAGCGTGCTGGATCAAAGTACCCTTAACGGGACTACCAAGAACACGCCTACCAAAGAGAAAGATAATCAGAATACCAGCACACCTGTTACGCAGAGCATGTCGCAGCTGCAGAAGCGAAGCGAGCTTATGAAGCAGGAAGAGCAGGACTTGGAGAAGCTGAAGAAGCAGCTCGATCAATACATTAAACAAAGCGGGCTGACCAGTCAGCTCTCCACCAAGCTGAACCAGTCACAGCTGCTGATTACGATCAGCGACAACGCCCTCTTCCCGTCCGGCAGCGCTGCCGTTAAACCGGAAGCCCGGGTGCTGGCCAAAGCGCTGTCCGGCATGCTGGAGAAGTTCCCGGACTACGAGATTCTTATCTCCGGCCACACGGACAACGTGCCGATCGATAACGAACAGTTTGCTTCGAACTGGGATCTCAGCTTTGGCCGGGCCAGGAACTTTATGGAGATTCTTCTGCTGAACAACAAGCTTAATCCCAAAATGTTCAGTCCAATCGGATACGGCGAATACCATCCTGTAGCCGATAATAGTACGGAAGCCGGCAGAGCCAAGAACCGCCGGGTTGAAATCTCGATTATTCGCAAATATCAGGACCCAAGCAGCCAGATCACCATCACTCCGTAGAAATAAGCCCGGGAGCAATCTCCCGGGCTTTTGTTATTTATGCAGTTCGGCAGGAAGGCGAAACATGCTAAACGCCCTCTTGTCCTATAACAGTTTATAATCCAGCTGCGCGCCAAGCTCGCGTTTCTCCTGAGGCGTCAGATCCCGCCATTCCCCCGTCTTCAGGCTGCCGAGATGGATGTTCATAATCCGGATCCGCTGCAGCTTTCTAACGCTGTATCCAAGCGCTGAACACATCCGGCGGATCTGGCGGTTTTTACCTTCGGTCAAAATAATGCGGAACACTCTCTCCGAGATGCGGGTAACCTGGCACGGCAGGGTCATCTCGCCTAGAATCTTGACACCCTCCGACATCGCCTGCAGAAATCTTGGCGTAACCGGCTTATCAACCGTCACGATATATTCCTTCTCATGTTTGCCTTCGGCACGAAGGATCTTGTTTACGATATCCCCGTCGCTGGTCAGCAGAATCAAACCTTCCGAGTCCTTGTCCAAGCGGCCGATAGGAAAGATCCGCTGCTTATGGCCAACAAAATCGACGATATTTCCTTTCACATGCTGTTCCGTTGTGCTTGTAATCCCAACCGGCTTGTTAAGCGCGATATAGACGCCTGCTGCCGGCTTGGCAACCAGGGACTGCCCGTTAACCCTGACATCGTCGCCTTCCTCCGCCTGACTCCCGAGCACGGCAACCTCGCCGTTAATCGTGACTTTCCCGGCCTCAATCAGCTTGTCGGCCTCCCGGCGGGAACAATAACCCGTTTCGCTAATATATTTATTAATCCGCAAACCTTATTCCTCCTGATCCTTTCCGCTGTCCAGACTAGGACCCGGCTGTTCTCCGCCTTCCCCATCCGGATGAACCAGCGGCAAAGTAATGGTCACCATCGTTCCCCAGCCGACCATACTGTTTATATTCAGATCGCCTTTATGCGCTTCGATGATGCGCTGGCTGATCATCAGCCCCAGGCCGGTTCCTTTTTCCTTACTCGTATAAAAAGGTTCCCCAAGCTTTGCGATCCGCTCAAACGGGATGCCTTCGCCTTCATCGATGATACCGATCAGGGCCTGGTTGTTCTCCTTGATGATCTTCAGGCCGATCCCGCCGCCGCGGGGCATGGCCTCCATCGCATTTTTCAAAATGTTGATAAATACCTGCTTGAGCTGGTTCTCTTCACAATATACATAAATGGGCTCTTTCGCAAAGTCGGTTACGAACTCGATGCCATATAAATGCGCCTGGCTGTCCAGCAGCGAAACGACATCGCCGAGTACATACCGAATATCTTTGTTCTGGAAAATACTCGCCTGCGGCTTAGCCAATATCAAAAACTCGCTGACGATCAAATTGATCCGGTCCAGCTCGGACAGCATAATATCGACATGCTGAACATTCAAAGCCTGGGTCTGCTGCTGCAGCTGCAGGAACCCCCGCAGTGTCGTCAGCGGGTTTCGGATCTCATGCGCAACCCCGGCCGCAAGCTGGCCGACGGTCGTCAGCTTCTCGGATTGGCGCAGCAGCTCCTGCATTTTATTATGCTCGGTCATATCCCGGGAGATCGTAATGTAAGCGATGATGGTCCCGTTCTTATCAAAAATCGGAGACTGGCTGATGCTGACTTCTACCTCACTTCCGTCTTTGCACAGACGAACCGTCTCCGCACTCGGCAGGGCATGCCCTTCAGCCAGCATCTTCTCCCATTCCTCCCATTCTTCCCAAACGTAAGAAGGGACAAACGGCAGCTGGTATCCGGTGACTTCGTCTTCGCTCCAGCCGTACAACTCTTCAAAAGCCCGGTTCACCCGAATAACCCGCCAGTCCGGATCGGACAAATGAATGGCATCCGCCGTCTGATTAATGACGGACTCCAAATACTCGCGCATGGACCGGTTCTCCTCATTCATTTGTTCCAGCTCGGACGTATATTGGTCCAAATTGTCCGCCATATGGTTGATATGTTTGGCCAGCACGCCAAGCTCATCATGACTCTTTATGTACAGTCTCGTATCAAAACGGCCTGCCGACATCTCCTGGACCTTGCCCAGAATTTGACGAAGCGGACGCATGAGCGTCCTTGAAGTGAAATAGGTGCTTAGCAGGGCCAAAAGCAGGACAAATAAAAAGATCAAAAGGTGGAGAACCATTTGTTCCTCCAGCCCTGAAGACAGCGGACCATAGCTGTATACCATACGGAGAATGTAAGGCGCCCCATCCGGAGGGGAGACCGGCAAATAACTCTGGATATAATGCTGTCCATCCAGGAATAAATTCGACACCTGTGCCTCTCCACGCTCTGCGGCTTCCTGGATTTGCAGCTCCGCTTCTTCATCCTTCAAGCTGTAAGTACCAAACAGAATCTGATGCTGAACGGCTGAAGCCCCTTCCTGCAGAACAGCGCCGTCATCCAGAGGCCTGAACCCCGTAATCTCCAAAATGTTCGGGTCGCTCTGCTCGATCCGTTCAATCGTGGCCGAAGGGCCCATTTCGGTGAATTCATTCTGAAGGTCCTCCGGCCGCAGGAACACGCAGATCATATAGTTTCTTTGCCCATCATAATAGAAACCGTTCTGTTCCTCGAAGCTTCCGTCCGTATTCAGTTGCCCCGAATCCGCCCAATAAGGCACATTCATCTGTACATTTTTGTTGCCGGCAACAGATAAGGGCAAATCACTGCCGGAATCAAGCTTTTGAGGGACTACTGCCCCTAAACGCTGCGGATCCGTGGACTGCCCGATCATCAGCTCGTTATCTTTTCTATATACAAGTGAGAAACCGCTTACGCCTGTTCTCCTGCTCAGGTCGGCAAGCTGCTCTACTGTAACTCCACTCCACTCTGGACCCAGCTCACTCGCGGCAGTCTGGGCGGCTCTCTGTAAATTCTTCTCCTGCTCCTGCTCGAAATGGGCCACGCTGTTTCGGCTTTGCTCAAGCGAAACCGCGGCCTGCTTCGTTAACAAAATCAACTGGGTCTCATGCATGTCGCGCAGGTTGCTTCTAGCCCGGGAATAAATGAGAATCATGTTAATAACCAGTATGGTAACGAGCGAAAATACGAATAACAGGATCATTTTCCTTCTAATCGACAAGCTGCCCGCACCTCCAAGCCAGCAATGGCTAATATTGGCTCACTTTAACATGATACAATTTTCGACGGCATTTGCCTATACATTGATAACCCGTTTTAGGATGTTTACAATGAGAAGGAACCGGAAGGAGCAAGCCTTTCCAGAGCACTTAAGGGTTACCCATGGATTACACGTGGATTGCCCTTTTAACCATCCGATTCATCAACATTTTGTCCACAGATCGTGCACAATTCCACAGAATTTATCCAAAGTTGTTTATAACTCTGTGGATAAACGCCATCTTATGCACAATTTTATCAACATCATGTTAACAATCGAATGAGTGTTCGTTGGATAATATCCACAGACTATTTGCAAGGAGCTGTTACTTAAGCATGACTGAAACTGAAGAAACTCCCTTTCGGCCCGAAGAATATTCGGATGAATACTGGATGCGTTTCGCCATAGAAGAGGCCGAGAAAGCCGAAGCCATCGGCGAAGTGCCTATTGGGGCTATTGTTGTTAAAAATAACGAGATTATCGGCCGCGGCCATAATCTCAGGGAAACTACGCATGATTCGACCGCTCATGCCGAAATGATTGCAATCCGCCAGGCCAGCGAGAAGCTGGGCGCCTGGCGGCTGCTGGACTGCCGGCTGTACGTGACGCTCGAGCCGTGCCCCATGTGCGCAGGCGCCATGGTGCAATGCCGGCTGCCGGTCGTTATCTACGGAACGACCGACCCTAAAGCCGGCTGTGCGGGCACGCTGATGAACCTGCTTCAGGAATCCCGCTTCAACCATCGGACAGAGGTCATCGCGAACGTACTCCAGGAGGAGTGCAGCTCCCTGCTGAGCAATTTCTTCCGGCGGCTGCGCCGGAAATAAACCGAAGAGCCCGCGCTGGAGGATTCCCCGGCACGGGCTCTTGTACTTGAAATATAAGATGGCCGATCACATAGCCGTCTTTATATATTTTATCCTGATGTTAGTGGATATCTCGTTTCTTAAAGCGTCCGCCTTTGACGTCGTGAATGTTGCCGACAGCCAGAAAGGCGTTTTCATCAAAATGATTCACAATCTCCTTCAGCTTAGCCTCTTCCAAACGAGTAATAACGCAGAAGATGACCCGTTTCGGATCTCCCGAGAAACCACCCTCGCCGGATAAATAAGTAACCCCGCGGCCAAGCCTGCTTAGAATAGCATCGCCAATGTCCTGAATGCGATCGCTGATAATCCATACCGATTTGGACTCGTTTAAGCCGTCCACCGTAATATCAATCGCTTTGGAAGCAATATAGTAAGCCAGGATAGAGAACAATGCAGAATTCCAGTTAAACACAAAACCTGTACTTCCCAGGATGAACAGGTTGAAGAACATAATGATCTCACCGACTGAGAACGGCAGCTTCTTCGCCAGCAGTATGGCTATAATCTCTGTCCCGTCCAAAGACCCGCCAAAGCGAATGGCGATGCCTGAACCAAGTCCCAGCAGAATGCCTCCAAACACAAACGCAAGCAATGTATCCTGCACGACCCCGTCTACGTGGTGCAGCAGAACGGTCACCACTGACATCACGGAAATCCCCAGCAAAGTGGATAAAGCAAACGTTTTGCCGATCTGCCTGTAACCGATCAGCAGAAAGGGAAGATTGAGCAGGAACAGGAATAAACCCAGAGACCAGCCGCTCAGATGGGCGGCGATGACTGCTATACCGGTAATGCCTCCGTCCGTAATCCGGTTAGGAACGAGAAACAGCTCCAGCGCTACCGCATAAATAACCCCGCCGATAATAATCGATAGGCACCTGCCTAAAATATTGGCCAGCGAACGCCTGTTATGCTGCTTGGGAGGCAGCGGAAATTGCTGCAGGCCATGTTCGCCGTTGGCTAAATGGAACATATCATTACACCTCTCTTCCGTAAAGTGTAGACCTCAGACTCCGTTTAGACTCAATTCGAAGCCCTTATGACCAGTTTCTCACATGGGGCCCTATTCTTTTATTATGACATTAATTTATTCGGATGTCTGCTGTTAACTTGCTTCACATCAAAGTAAATTGCAATTCTCTTCAAGTGGGGGTGAAAAAAGAAGCTGCCCGAAAGTCTAAACGGCTTTCAAGGCAGCTTAAGTCAGATCAGGAGGGTACTGCTTTAACTGGCATGATCAGTTGTAAAGATTAAGCTCGGAAATGGACCACCACCAGGCCGGCTCGTCTTCAGTTTGAACAATCTTCACATAACGAGCCGTTTGAACCGGGAAGGTCTCTTCAATATAAGCTGAGCTGCCGGCTTGCTGAGCCAGCGGGGCCCACTGCTCCCCGTCTTCAGAAACCAGAATCTGATAGCCGCGGGCATAGTCATTGCTGCTTCCCGCCGAGTCCATCGTCAGTTTCTTGAAGCTCTTCAGACTGCCGAGATCAATCTGGATCCATTGGTCAGGTGTTTGCCCCGTGCCAGTCGTCCACCGGGAACCCAGATCCCCGTCGATCAAACTCTTCAGGGAAGCTCCGTCGTCATAAGTCGAAGACGTTACGGTCCAGTCCGTGCGGTCAAGCGCCATAGGTTCAGAATCAGGTTCACCCTCGTCATCCGGGAGATACGGAGTAAGATCCGCTGTGAAGAGCTTCAGCTCGGAGATCGACCACCAATGCGAGTCCGATCCCGTTTGCACGATCTTCAGATAACGGGCGGTCTGCAGCGGGAACGCCGCTGTTACCTGCGGCCCTTTGCCATCGCCGGAAGCGACCGGGCTGCCCCAGTTCTCGCCGTCATGGGAAACATAAATCTCGTAGCCTCTTGCGTAGTCGTCATGGCTATGGCCGCTGTCCATGGCGATCTGATCGAAGGTTTCTTCAGTGCCCAAATCAAGAACGACAAAGTCGCCGTTTTGCTGTTCACTGCCGCTTGACCAGCGGGTATCCGGATTTCCATCCAGCATTGCCTGAGCACTTTCGCCTCCTGCCGTAGAAGAAGCCTCTGCAGTCCAGCCGTTAGGCTCAAGCGGTTTTTGTTTGCCATTGCCGTAATTATGAACGTTCAGCTCGGCAACTGACCACCATTTATCGGCTTCTCCCGTTTGCAGGATGCGGATAAACCGGGCATGCTGCACAGGGAAAGTAATCGACATCGTTCCCGGTTCACCGTTCCCTCCGGTTACCGCCGGTCCCCAGTTCTCCCCGTCTTCGGAAACAAACAGCTTATAACCGCGCGGATAATCATTTGCGGAGTTGCCGGGATTCAAAGTAACCGTATCAAAACTTTGAGCACTGCCTAAATCCACTTGCACCCATTGTCCGTTGGCCTGGGTACGCCCGTTTGTCCAAAGCGTATTGCCGTCCCCATCCAGCATGTTGGCCGTGATATCGCCGCCTTGTGTGGAGGAAGCCGTCACCGTCCAGCCGGAACGGTCGTCCAGGGCGCTGTCGTCGTTACCCGTAGGGGCTTCAGCGGAAGATGCGCCGAACTGGGCAAGCTTGATTTCGGAAATCGACCACCAGCTGTCATTAGGTTCGGTCAGGATGATTTTGATAAATTGAGCCGTCTGCAAGGCCGGGAAGGATACGGCAATACTTGGCGAGCTTCCGTTACCGCTCGCTGCAGGCTCGCCCCAATCCTGCCCATCCTTGGATACATAAACTTCATAACCATGGGCGTAATCGTTCCAGTTGCCGCCCGAGTTCATGAACAGCGTATCGAAGGACTGCTCGGAACCCAGATCGATTTGCAGCCAGTCGCCGGTTTCCTGCGTTTTGCCGGAAGACCAGCGCGTCGACAAATCATTGTCGGTCAGGTGCTCTACAGGCTCTCCGGTTTTGGAGGCCGTAATCGTCCAGTCGGAACGATCCAGGTATTTGATACCTTTGGACGGATCGGGACCGTCAAGAACGGTATTTTTCAGCGGATTTACCGAAACTAGTGCATTCGCATATACCGTTGCGGAGCCCAAGGCACCGTCTTTATTGAAGAAATGAATTGTTTTGGCGCTTTCCGAAGGATTCCAGATTTGCGCCGTGTACACGCCGTCTTTGTTATACACGGTTACCGCCGGATCGTCAGCCCAAATATCAGGGCTCCGCTCGCCAAGCGATTCCATGCTGTGTACAAACCAGTAAGCATTATAGGTTTCATTTTGCTGCATGTTTGTGGTATCCCACTTGCTCAGCACGGCATCCGGATCGCTGATCGATTCGAACGGCCAGATAATATGAGACCAGCCTCCCAGCGGTTTGCCGTTCATATCTTTGACCAGACCTTGGTACAAAGCGGCTGCTTTTTCAGGCTGGCGGCCGTAATAAGTCATCCATTCAGCAGGCGGAAGCCAGTGAATGCCGTAGACATTTTCCGGTTCACCGGAGAAGTACGTAGCAAAGGCCGTCGCACTGCCGTATACCTGGCCTGCGGTGGCATGGTTGTAGCCTTCCACCCAGTTGTCGCCGTCATAGTTAAACCAGTATTGCTCGACTGCTTTTTCTTCCGTTGTAAATCCCCAAATACCGGCATCGCGGTACATATCGTTATCAGTCACCATACCCCACATGTATTCACCGACCCAGCTGAACAAAGCTTCGCCGGCTGCTTCCTGGTTGTTGCCGCTGTGGTTATCTGCATAACCGCCGGCCCAGGAATGACCTTCATAAGGGTCAAAGTTGCGGAACCATGGGAACTGGCTGTCATTTCTGTTCGGATTGGCGTAATCCCGAATCAGGGTTTCGACCATACCGCCGTAATCATGCAGGAATTCTTTGTCGTAGGTCGCAAGGACGGCCGAAGCAAAGATGTAGTATCCGTACGTGAAATGGTGGTCGGTCAGACCGGTGTTGATTCCGAATCCAGTCGCATAAGACATCAGGGAACCCCAATATTCGGAGTAGTGGAAATAATAAGAATGCAGTTTTTCTTCAGGCGAATAAGTATACCAGTCCGTCAGAATGGTCTTTAAATCCTTCAAATACTGGTCTCTGCGTTCGGTGTCCCCAAGCTGGTCACTGATCAGCACCGCCAAAGCAAGCGGATGCAGCTTTTTACCCTGCCAGTAAGGATCCTCGACCATAAAGCCGTTGGCCAGATCCGCATCCAGCTGATCTAGGTAAGCTACCAATTGGGCACGGGAATAAGTCGAATCGTTGGGTTCAACGAATTGTGGAACTATGCCGTTAAAACGGTCCGATGTCGTAAACGTATTGCCCATTCTTACTTTAAGAGTGCCGCGGATGGATGGATAGCTAAGATCGGTAAGCGGCGTGTTCGAGATTTTCCACTGATGCGGGAGCAAAGTCATGATGGTGTCGGCCGAGAAACCGGGACGTTTCACTTCGGTAGAAGTCGTGAAGTTGGTAGTTACAAGCGAAGCTTGCTCGTCGAAGTTGTAGTCCACTCTTGTATCCGTCACAAAAGCATAGGCATGCTGATAAAATTCACCCAGTTCGGACGCGGAAGGGAGCGCCGCGAGGGACAGGTAATTTTCACCGGAGCCCAGCTTGATCTTGATCGTATTGCCAAGCTTCATGAAAGTGGTGCCTTCAGGAGCAAAGATGCCGTAATCACGAACGAAGGTTTGCGGCGTAGGCGCTTTGTCCTTGTTGGTTACTTCCAGGCCGATGTGGTCCGCCGTATAGACGTCACCATCGTTAACCAGCACTGGATTGTTGTTATCGTCAAACAAACGGGTGATGACCGGTGATTGAACGATTACGGCATCCGGATTTTCGTACGTATTGTAAATGAAAGGCGATCCTTTTACAAAGGTGGTGCTCATTTTCGCCGTATCGTCATCGCTGAGGATCACACTGGCCGAATAGTCGCCATAACCCGAAATTTTTGTTTCTATGTTCGCAGGATTGATATTGTTGCTGGAAAGGTAAAGATCCGGATCGCCGTCGGCATCGATGGAATCGCCATGAGCGAAACCGGCGCCAGGGTTCAAAATCGCAAGTCCCTGTTTCGTATACCAGTTCTTGAGCGGCAGGGTCACCAGGCTGTTGCCGTCGCCAAGATTGGAGATCAGGATAGATTGCCACCAGTCGTTAGACGGGATGGGTGTATCAATGTTTGAGGTTCGATATGTAGGGTTCTTGGGTTCTAGTTGTGTAATATCGTTAATTTCGTAGCTGCCTGCTCCTACTTGTACTGCAGAGGCAGTCGGTATGTCTGGGATGTCATAGGTTGGCTTCGGATCGCCGTCACGGTAGGCATGCACTTCAAACTCAAACAACGAAAAACCATTTGTGGTTCCGCGCGCAATGCCGGCCATTTTTACATAACGGGTTTTAGCGTACACCGGAATGTTTTCCTTGCCGCCGTTGCCGTTCAGCTGACGATAAATCGTGGTCCAGTGCTCGGCGTCGTCCGATACTTGAATGTCGTAGGCCCGTCCAAAAGCGTTTTCCCAGTTGAACGCTACGCTGCCGATTTCGCTTTCCTGTCCCAGATCCACATAGATCCACTCGTTATCTTTATAGATGGAAGACCAGCGTGTATTTGGATCTCCATCGGTAACATTTTTAGCCAGGTAGTTTCTTTCTTCCATTTTAGCTTTGTCTTCAGCCGATCTGCTTGGCTCGTCAATCTCCAAAGAAGATGCCACTACATTCTTGTTCAAAGCCAGATTCGGGGCAGCTGGTTTCGGAGGGCCGCCAACGCCGCCAGTTCCGTATACACTGAATTCGAAAATGGAAACCCCGTAAGCCTGCTGTGCCCGCTCCGTACTGTAGAGACGGACATAACGGCCTGTACCGGATACGTCTGTGCTTACTTCACCGGCTTTCCCATGAATGACCGGGGAAATATCGCTCCAATGAAGTTCATCATCAGAAGTCTGAATGGTGTACGCGCTGGAATAGGCGTTTTCCCAATTTATGGTCACCTTGCTGAGGGTGGCGCTGGCGCCCAAATCCACATAAATCCACTGCGGATCCTTCTGCCATTCACTTTCCCAGCGGCTGTTCGTATTTCCGTCAACGGCCAGATCTGGTGTATTGCCGCCAAGCGAAGATGATGCATAAACCGGACGGTTTAGGGAAAGCAAGTAAGCATCCCGGTCAGCCGCCTGGGCGGTTAACGCTGATAAAGACGGTACACTGCCGATCAGCAGGAGCAGCGCCGTTAAGGCATGCGCCCAAAGGACACGTGTTCTGCTTTTTGCTGCAAAAAACTTGTTCATGTCTACTCTCCTTTGTACTGGAATAATTAGAACAGTGGTTAATTATAAACGTTTTTATTTCACTGCTCTATTATTTTTATCGGCTCTCGCTGATTGTTTTTTGGCACCTTGACGCGTTAAACCCACAAAGATGAGAGTTAGGAACTACAATTGATTTATAAATTTGCATAAAAAGTAAAATAAGATCGGACCTAAGTCCGACCCTCTAGTAAAAAAAACCTGTTTATTTCTTCCATAAATTAGATAAAACCAACAATCCCTCTTCTTATGAAGATCTGCCTTCTACTATCCTAGAAACGAGAGGTAAGGCAGACGGCCGGTTGTCCGTTAACCCTCCGGATTGTTATGACTGACGTGATTCCGGGTCTTCACTTTCTTGGAACCGGACAGCGGCTCAGGACCGCCGTTTCCTTTATGACGCTCCTGCTTTGGCTGTACGCCGGGAACCGGCATGCTTTTCGGTTTGCTCATCCCTTTCCCCTCCTTAATAAATGAATTACAGAAGGACAAATCTGAGCGGGCAGAGCCCGGGTGACCTTGGTTTTGGTTAGGGTCAGCTTCGTTGTCCATTCCTTTACTAACATGCCGAGGAGAACGAAATAATATACCATCAGCAGCCAGTTCATGAATGGAGTATATCCAAATTCCTCTTGTTTCCTTTTTCAGAATTGGATTAGAATTGGTTCTAAAGAAGATTCAACCGAGTCTTAAGTCCCAAGTATACAAGGAGTATGAGCAGAATGAGTTTCTTAAAGGGTTTTGGTAACTTCGAAGGGGAAGTAACAGGTAAAGATACCCATCAGGTTACTCCTCATTATGTTGAAGGATATTATCGTGCTGATGGAACGTATGTAGAAGGTTACTACAGGGACGGCGATTGGGATACCAGCATAGACAATCCAAATGGCGGATATGACCAGCATAACCTTGATTATAAAGCTAAAGCCTAAATCAGCCGTTCTCCTTATTGCCTGTAATTAGAGGTACTATTAGGTCGCATTGCACTACATACATAAATTAAGATTAATTTAGAAAGCACAGCATGGGCTGCCGTTAAGGTAGCCATGCTGTGCTTATTTTAGATCACCTTGAATTAATGTGGTTTTTCAATATTCACGATATGCTTAACAGCTGAAGTATCTCTCTCTATCAAAAAACCGCAGCCCCCTTCATCGGGAACTGCGGTTATCAGCTGTATGTATGGCGGAGAGAGTGGGATTCGAACCCACGTGGGCTTGCACCCTAACGGTTTTCAAGACCGCCCCGTTATGACCGCTTCGGTATCTCTCCAAATAAAATCATCATCGACGTTAAAGAATAACGTAACGAATTAGATTTTATCATATTTTTAAGGCAACAGCAAGTTATTTCTTCTTTGTAATATGGGTAATGCCGCCCATGTAAGGACGTAGCACTTCAGGAATTTCCACGCTGCCGTCTTCCTGCTGGTAGTTCTCCAGGATCGCAGCAACCGTACGTCCAACGGCAAGACCTGAACCGTTCAGCGTATGCACGAATTCCGGCTTCGCTTTTGGCTCCGGACGGAAACGGATGCTCGCACGGCGGGCCTGGAAATCCTCCACGTTGGAGCAGGAAGAAATTTCGCGGTACATGCCGCTTTCAGGCAGCCATACTTCCAAGTCATACGTCTTGGCCGCGGTAAAGCCCATATCAGCTGTACACAAGCTCAGCACGCGGTAAGGCAGGTTGAGCAGCTGCAGCACACGCTCGGCGTTGCCTGTCATCTTCTCAAGCTCTTCGTAAGAACTGTCAGGATGAACGATCTTGATCAGTTCCACTTTGTTGAACTGGTGCTGGCGGATCAAACCGCGTGTATCACGGCCGGCCGCACCCGCCTCGGAACGGAAGCAGGAGCTGTAAGCTACATAGTAGCGCGGCAAATCAGCACCGTCCAGAATTTCGTCGCGATGATAATTCGTCACCGGAACTTCAGCAGTTGGGATCAGGTAATAATCGCTGTCCTTCAATTTGAACAAATCCTCTTCAAACTTCGGCAGCTGGCCTGTTCCGTACAGGCTGTCGCGGTTGACGATGTACGGCGGCAGAATCTCTTCATAACCGTGCTCATTGCTGTGCAGGTCCATCATAAAGCTGATCAGCGCGCGCTCCAGACGTGCACCAAGCCCTTTATAGAACGTGAAGCGGGAACCGGTGACCTTCGCGCCGGCTTCAAAATCCAGAATGCCAAGATCAACAGCCACATCCCAATGCGCTTTAGGGGTAAAAGAGAACTCGCGCGGCTCGCTCCAGCGGCGGATCTCGACATTATCCTCCTCCGAAGCGCCGACAGGCACACTGTCGCTAGGAATGTTTGGAATGCTCATCGTTAGCTGCTGAATCTGCTCTTCAAGCACACGAACTTCCTCGTCCAGCTCTTTAATCCGGTCGCCAACCTGGCGCATTTCGGCAATCATATCGTCCGCGTTCTCTTTGGCTTTCTTCAGCTTCGCTACTTCAGCGGAAACCACGTTGCGGCGGTTCTTCAGCTGTTCGCTTTCCTGCAGCAGCTCCCGGCGTTTCTCGTCCAGCTTGGGGAAATCAGCGATCAAGTCCAGCGATTTGCCTCTTGCTTTAAGCGCGGCTTCTACGCGGGCGTAATCATTACGCAAAATTTTGACATCCAACATGGGTTACCCTCCTAAATCAGAACGCCTGTATAAAGACTATAATCCTAAAATTCAAGGCAAAAGGAGCGGAATTGCCCCCGCCCCTCTATTCTTCACCTTTCGGGCAAATTCTTAACCTTTTCAGGCACAAATTTACCCGCCGTTTATCATATCGAGAAAATATTTATGCAGCGAATAATCATCGGTCAGCTCCGGATGAAAAGAGCACACAAGCAGCTTGCCTTGTCTCGCTGTAACAATTTCATCCTTATACGTAGCCAGTACCTCGACTCCGGCTTCCGTCTTTGTAATCAAAGGCGCACGGATAAACACGGAACGTACAGGATTATCAATCCCTTTTACATCCAGATCCGTTTCAAAGCTCTCCTTCTGACGGCCGAACGCATTACGCGAAACCGTAATATCCATCAACCCGAGGTGAGGCTCTTCCCCGCCTTCAATAGATTTGGCCAATACAATCAGGCCGGCACAGGTGCCGAACAACGCTTTGCCTTCACTCGCAAATTGACGAACAGCGTCGATAAAGCCGTACTTGCGCATCAGCTTGCCGATCGTCGTACTTTCGCCTCCGGGAATGATTAAACCGTCAAGCTCGTCCAATTGCTCGACCCGTTTGACGGCCACGCCTTCGGCACCGGCCAATTCAATACTTCGTATATGTTCCGCAACAGCGCCCTGCAGCGCCAATACTCCTATCTTCATGAACGGTTCCTTCTTTCTCTCTGAAAAAACAGCCGTTATCCGTTATGGATGGTTGCCCATCCCATTCGTATCGATTACCAGCCGCGCTGGGACATACGTTCGTTCGCAGCCAGTGTAGAGATCTCGATACCTTTCATTGGTGTACCCAGATTTTTGGATACTTCAGCAATCAGCTTGTAATCGGTGTAATGCGTAGTTGCTTCAACAATCGCACGGGCGAATTTCTCAGGGTTGTCCGATTTAAAAATACCGGAGCCCACAAATACGCCGTCAGCGCCCAAATGCATCATCAACGCCGCGTCAGCCGGTGTAGCTACACCGCCTGCTGCAAAGTTAACAACCGGCAGTTTGCCGTTCTCGTGAACGCCAAGCAGCAGATCATAAGGCACGCCAAGATTCTTCGCTTCTGCGTACAGCTCGTCCTTCGACATGTTCTGTACCTTGCGGATTTGGCTGTTGATCAAACGCATGTGACGTACAGCTTCTACGATATTGCCTGTTCCCGGCTCGCCTTTAGTGCGGATCATGGAAGCTCCTTCACCGATCCGGCGGAGCGCTTCACCCAAATCTTTAGCGCCGCATACGAAAGGAACCGTAAATTCATTCTTGTCGATATGGAAAACTTCGTCGGCAGGTGTCAAAACTTCGCTTTCGTCCAGGTAATCTACGCCAAGGGATTCCAATACTTTGGCTTCGACATAATGCCCGATACGAGCTTTCGCCATAACCGGAATAGACACCACTTTAATAACTTCTTCTACGATGGTTGGGTCAGCCATCCGGGCTACGCCGCCTGCTGCGCGGATATCAGATGGTACACGTTCCAATGCCATAACGGCTACAGCACCTGCAGCTTCGGCAATTTTGGCCTGCTCGGCGTTCATGACATCCATGATAACGCCGCCCTTTTGCATGGCAGCCATGCCTCTCTTAACTATCGGTGTTCCTGTAACTGTAGATTTCCCTGTCTCCATAATTAACCTCCCGTTGTATAGATCATTTACTCTCACATTGACCCATACGAGCCTCTGAAAGTAAAAATTCCATCCTTTAATCTAACTTTAAATTTTACATGAAACGGACCCAATATACAATCATGGAACTCGGATTTACTTGATTTTTATGCGTTTAGAACAAGTTTTTAATGCTGCCGAACAAATCATGGAAGAAGTCGCCGATTGCCCGCATGAACAGCTTAAACCATCCGGCTTTCTCAACGTCCTGTGAAGTTACCAGATTAACCGTCTGCTGAATCGGTGCATTGGAACCCTCCACTTTAAAAGAATAAGTAACCGTTCCGACTTTAGTTCCGTTTTTAACCGGTGCTGTCAGCTCTTTGCTTGTAACATTCACCGTTACAGCCGCGCCGCTTGGATCCACGTCCTTCGGAAGCACAAAGTTCACGTCCTGGTCCGTCACGATCGGCACAGAGGTTTGTTTCCCTTTCTTCACGCTGACGGTTTCCGCAGAAGCCACGGTCGATTTGGCCTGGCTCACCTTTTTGATTTCAAAATTGTTAAAGCCATAATCCAGCAGTTTGGCCGTTTGTGTAAAACGCTGAGCTTCCGTGGAGGCTCCCATCACGACACTAATCAGACGCACGCCGTTACGAACCGCTGTACCTGTGAAGCACTGTCCAGCCGCATCGGTATGACCTGTCTTCATACCATCAAGACCCGGATAAGCAAACTGCTTCAAATAAGTATTTGATGCGTTAGCAGGTAGCATCCAGTTCCAGTTGATAATTGGATCTTTATCCCGGTCACGCAGTTTGTAGGATGGAATTGTCGTAAAGTCAGAGAAATCCGGATGATCTTCCACAATATATTTGGCCAGAATAGCCGCATCCATAGCAGACATTACGGTTTCTTTGTCACTGTCAGGCCGGTACCCTTCCGGCATATCGGCAATGTTAAGCCCCGTAGAGTTGGCATAATAAGCCGTCGGTAGTCCCATGCGCTTCGCTTCTTCATTCATCATCTTCACGAAGTTCAGTTCCGTTCCGCCTACCAGTTCAGCCAAAGCCACCGTAGCATCATTTGCGGAGCCAACCGCCATTGCAATGTAAAGCTGTTTAACTGTATATTGTTCTCCCTCAGCCAAAAATACTCGCGAACCGATTTGTTTCGCCGCATTTTCTTTAATGGTGACCATGTCGTCCCATTTGAGCTTGCCCTGCTTCACCTGATCAGCCACGATGTATTCGGTCATCATCTTGGTCATGCTCGCAGGAGGAAGAGCTTCCTCGCTATTATAAGAATACAAAACCTGGCCGGTAGTCGGCTCCAGCAGCACCGCTGATGTAACTGCCAGTTCAGGTGCCATCGGCATCACGATTTCAGCAGCCTTGTCACCCGCTGCTGTTGAAGTCGTATTAGAGGTGTTTGTAGACGTATTTCCAGAAGCATCGGTTGTCGTTACAGAAGCATTCGTTGCGGATGTATTTGCATCTGATCCCTCAGCCCAGATCGCTGTAGGAGCAGCAGTCAGCATCTGAATTAATAGAATTGTAGCAATCGCTCGCTTAAATTTACGTTGTTTTGTCCATTTTAGCTTGTTATCCGTTGATTTCAAAACATTTACTCCCTTCTTGTCTCTCTTAAGAACTGTTCTCTATTCTATCATAGGCCATGCGGCAAAAAAAAGACAGACCAGGCGTTCTATGCCAGGTCTGTCATAACAGTTCTTTCCAGATTGCGTTTTTACAAGTTTTTTTACAAGGAGTAGTTAGGCGCTTCTTTCGTAATTTGCACGTCATGCGGATGGCTTTCGCGCAGACCTGCACCCGTAATGCGAACAAATTCCGTATCGTTACGAAGCTCTTCCAGCGTCTTGGTTCCGCAGTATCCCATACCGGAACGCAAACCGCCGATGAGCTGGTGGATCGTATCGGACAAAGGACCTTTGTAAGCTACGCGGCCTTCGATACCTTCCGGAACAAGCTTCTTGTCATCATCCTGAAAGTAACGGTCTTTACTACCCTGCTTCATAGCACCCATCGAGCCCATACCGCGGTATACTTTGTATTTACGGCCTTGGTAAATTTCCGATTCGCCTGGACTTTCATCTGTACCGGCAAACAAGCTTCCGAGCATAACCGCATGAGCGCCGGCTGCGAGAGCTTTTGTAATCTCACCTGAGTATTTGATGCCTCCGTCCGCCACAATCGGCACGCCATATTCACGGGCAACGGTTGCGCAATCGTAAACCGCCGTGATTTGCGGTACGCCGATCCCTGCAATAACCCGGGTGGTACAGATCGAACCTGGACCGATTCCGACTTTAACGATCGAAGCGCCTGCTTCGATCAACTCACGGGTTGCTTCACCAGTCGCTACGTTACCAGCCATGATCGTGAGATCAGGATAACGTTCACGCAGACTTCTCACTGCATCAATGATATTGATGTGGTGTCCATGCGCAGAGTCAACGGTGATCAAGTCAACGCCTGCTTTAACCAGCGCCTCCGTACGGTCAAAGGTATCCTTGGAAATACCAATAGCAGCACCGACTAACAGACGGCCCTGTGCATCTTTTGCAGCGTTAGGGAATTGAATAGCTTTCTCAATATCTTTAATGGTGATAAGGCCTTTAAGGACATTGTTGCTGTCCACCAGCGGGAGTTTCTCAATCTTATGCTGCTGCAAAATAATCTCCGCTTCCTGAAGGGTTGTCCCAACCGGAGCCGTTACCAGGTTCTCTTTGGTCATTACTTCGCTGATCTTAATGCTGTAATCATGGATGAAACGAAGGTCACGGTTCGTAAGAATACCTACCAGCTTCTGCTGCTCGTCTACAATCGGCACACCGGAGATCCGGAATTTGCCCATAACATTTTCTGCGTCGGAAACGAGATGGTCAGGAGTCAAATAAAACGGATTTGTAATAACGCCGCTTTCGGAACGTTTTACGCGATCCACTTCCTCTGCTTGCTGCTCAATTGTCATGTTCTTATGAATAATCCCGATTCCGCCCTCACGTGCGATCGCAATCGCCAATGCGGCTTCCGTTACCGTATCCATGCCCGCGCTGATCAGTGGAATGTTCAGCTTCACTTTGCTGCTAAGCTGCGTGGACACACTCACCTCTTTAGGCAAAGTTACAGACTTACGCGGAATCAGCAATACATCGTCAAACGTTAATCCTTCTTTAGCAAACTTGTTCTCCCACACCTCGAATATCCTCCTTATTTAATCCTTCTATTTTTCTTACTACACAGCCGAATTTCCTTATATAATAAGACCCTTGCGGCACCTCTGCAAAAATATATTATTGCAATCTTAGCAAAGGCAATATGGGCTGTCAAGGCTGTTAGAACGACAAAAAACAAAGCACACAGCAAGCAAACGGATGTCTTGTCGCAGAAGACATTCTTACATTATATGCAAAAAAAGAAGCCTTCACCCATACGGATTAAGCCTCTTTATGCAAATCATGCTAATTCCATTTGTTCCGCCGATTAATGCTCGCTGCTGTAAATCACCTTATCGATAATCCCGTATTCCCTGGCCTCTTCCGCTGTAAAAAAGAAATCGCGATCCATATCTTTCTCTATCCGCTCCAAAGCCTGACCGGTACGCTCCGCTGCGATCTCATTCAGCTTCTGCCTGATCCGGATGATCCGTCTGGCGCTGATTTCAATATCACTGGCCTGCCCCTGCGCACCGCCATGCGGCTGGTGAATCATAATTTCGCTGTTTGGCAGGGCGAATCTTTTTCCTTTAGCTCCCGCTAATAGTAAAATGGCGGCAAACGAGGCGGCCATCCCCATACAAATTGTCTGCACATCCGGCTTCACATGCTGCATCGCATCATAAATGGCAAAGCCTGCAGAAGTAGATCCTCCCGGGCTATTGATGTAGAAGTAAATATCCTTCTCCGGATCCTCTGCCTCCAGAAAAAGCAGCTGAGCAATCAGGCTGTTCGCAACCTGATCATCTACGGCCGACCCTAAGAACACAATCCGATCCTTCAGCAGCCGTGAGTAAATATCGTAAGAACGTTCGCCTCGACTGGACTGTTCAATCACATAAGGAATGAAATTGTTCATTGTATCCTCCTCTTTTTTAGAAAAAATGCTCCGGGGCTTAAGCCGCCTGCCGGAATCCCATAAATACATGGTCAACCGTTTTGGCATTTTTGTATATCTTCCGCATAACGGGTACCCTTCTCTGCTGCCCTTCTCCGTTAAAGAGAGCGGCTAAGGCCGCAATGTCATGAGACTTGAACGCCTTCATATAGGCGAATACAACCGCGGAATCAGCTTCCACTTCTACTTCCACTGCTTCCACCATATCTGCCTGTTCCCCCTCTTTAAGGCGGTCTCGGTCTTCTCTGTCGTCTCCGTAAGGATCTCTACTATGAAAATGCTCCTTGTTCATCCGTTTAAGCTTTTGCCGCGCCCGGTGTAGGGCAGCTTTCACAGCCCCTTCTGTCGTATGCAATATGTCGGCCGCCTCTACAGCCGTAAAACGGTAAATATCCATCAGCATTAATGCTGCCCGCTGGCTGATTGTTAGATATTTGACCATGCTTTCAATGGCGGAATATAACGCTGCTGCGTCAATTTCTTCCTGCTGCTTTAGATCATTTAGCTGAAGCTCCAAGTCATCTTCTGAACGCCGTGAAAATTCAGGCTTTCTGCATCGGTCAATCCAAGCGTGGTAGGCAACCCGGCGAAGATAGGAGCGATTGACCTTTAGCTCCTTTTGCTGCTTCTTGGCGATCCAAACCTTCAGCCACATCTCTTGGAGCAGGTCCTGACCTTCCCACTCCGAGCCGGTCAAATAGCGGCAGTAGGCCTTAAGTGCCTGCTGATGCTCCTCCAGCCATTCGGAAAAATCGCCTTCCCCGGCATGTTGGCCACCATAGCTTCGGATCCCTAACGATTCTCCCATTGCTTTACCTCCTTGCGAATTGTCAATTCAATTACTTAAACGGAAGTGACTCGTGAATAGATACGGTTAAATAAAGAAACGTATTAAAATGGCTATCTAACCGAATTTTACACTCTAAAGTTAAACATCAATTAACTTAGATATATACGAATCCAGTTCAAAAGTATACAAAAAAACACCATCTCTTAAGAGATGGTGTTTCAGTTGCTTGGCGACGTCCTACTCTCCCAGGACCCTGCGGTCCAAGTACCATCGGCGCTGGAGGGCTTAACGGTCGTGTTCGGGATGGGTACGTGTGGAACCCCTCCGCCATCGCCACCAAACGATTCAAGTGTTTGATCACTTGAAAACTGGATACGAAACAATCAATTGCGATTAGATCTATTTGGATAAGCCCTCGACCGATTAGTACTGGTCAGCTCCATGCATTGCTGCACTTCCACCCCCAGCCTATCTACCTCGTCGTCTTCAAGGGGTCTTACTAAATTGGGAAATCTCATCTTGAGGGGGGCTTCACGCTTAGATGCTTTCAGCGCTTATCCCTTCCGCACTTAGCTACCCAGCTATGCTCCTGGCGGAACAACTGGTGCACCAGCGGTGCGTCCATCCCGGTCCTCTCGTACTAAGGACAGCTCCTCTCAAATTTCCTACGCCCACGACAGATAGGGACCGAACTGTCTCACGACGTTCTGAACCCAGCTCGCGTACCGCTTTAATGGGCGAACAGCCCAACCCTTGGGACCTACTTCAGCCCCAGGATGCGATGAGCCGACATCGAGGTGCCAAACCTCCCCGTCGATGTGGACTCTTGGGGGAGATAAGCCTGTTATCCCCAGGGTAGCTTTTATCCGTTGAGCGATGGCCCTTCCATGCGGTACCACCGGATCACTAAGCCCGACTTTCGTCCCTGCTCGACTTGTCAGTCTCGCAGTCAAGCTCCCTTTTGCCTTTGCACTCTTCGAATGATTTCCAACCATTCTGAGGGAACCTTGGGGCGCCTCCGTTACTCTTTAGGAGGCGACCGCCCCAGTCAAACTGCCCACCTGACACTGTCCCCATGCCCGATTAGGGCACCAGGTTAGAACTCCGATACGATCAGGGTGGTATCCCAACGGCGCCTCCAAGGAAGCTTGCGCTCCCTCTTCCTAGGCTCCCACCTATCCTGTACAAATCGTATCAA
>NZ_CP022584.1:3020000-3082710 GCF_002240225.1 Paenibacillus physcomitrellae
GCGGTGCGCTTCTTCATTTGTCATTTGGACGCCGAAGTCTACGCCTGTAACTTCTTTAACGGCATCCACCATGGATACACGTCTCCACTGCGGTTTAAGATCAACCATTTGGCCTTGATATTCGATCGTTTGCGTGCCAAGCACTTCCTCGGCAATGTGAGCGACCATATTTTCCGTCAGAGCCATGATGTCTTTATAGTCAGCATAAGCCTCATACAACTCGATCATGGTGAATTCAGGGTTATGACGCGTGGAAATCCCTTCGTTCCGGTAAACCCGGCCAATCTCGTACACTTTCTCCAGACCGCCGACGATCAGGCGCTTCAGATGAAGCTCAATCGCGATCCGCATGTACAGCTCCATGTCCAGCGCGTTATGGTGCGTAATGAACGGACGAGCCGCGGCACCGCCTGCAATATTGTGCAGGGTAGGCGTTTCGACTTCCAAATAACCGAGGGAATCCAGATAACGGCGCATAGACTGGATGATCCGGGAACGGGTAATGAAGGTCTGCTGGACTTCCGGATTGATGATCAGATCGACATAACGCTGACGGTAGCGCAGCTCCACATCTTTTAGACCATGATACTTGTCCGGCAATGGATAAAGCGATTTGGACAGCAACTCAAGGCTGTGTACTTTGATCGTTGTCTCGCCGGTTTTGGTCTTGAACACTTCACCGCTGACGCCAACAATATCGCCAAGATCAAGCAGATCAAATACGTTGTATTCCACCTCAGAAACAGTGTCTTTACGGACATAAATCTGAATTTTGCCGGTAAGATCCTGGATATGAGCAAAGCTGGCTTTACCCATCGTACGTTTAGCCATAATACGGCCGGCAATCTTTACAGATACCTTGTTCTCTTCCAGCTCTTCTTTGGTCATCCCGTCATAAGCTTTCAAGATGTCCCCGGCGTTATGGGTGCGGTCGTATTTCTTGCCGAAAGGGTCAACGCCCATTCCACGGAGCTCGTCCAATTTGTCGCGTCTGATTTGCAGCAGCTCGCTGACCTCAAGCTCTGAAGCTGCATTTTCCTGGCTTACATTTTCCTCAGTCATTCTTGATTTCAACTCCTTAATTTCTTCCTTACCTAAAGACTCCCTCAAGACTCCTTAGAGCTTGGCTTATAAAAAACAGGGAAAGAAGCTTCCAAAGGGAAGCTTCTTGGTTAAATGGAAAAGATCTTATTTCTTAATATCGAGAATCTTGTATTGAATCGTGCCGGCCGGGACAGCAACATCTACGACAGCGCCTTTAGCTTTGCCAAGAATCGCTTTGCCGACAGGGCTTTCATTCGAAATTTTATTTTGCAATGGATCAGACTCGGCTGTACCAACGATAACATATTCCATTTTGTCGCCGAATTCGAGATCTTCAACAATAACGGTAACCCCAACACTTACGGTATCGGTATCTATATCATCATTGCTGATAATGCGTGCATTGCGAAGCATTTTCTCCAGCGTCAAGATCCGGCCTTCGATAAACGCCTGCTCATTCTTGGCGTCTTCGTATTCCGAGTTCTCACTGATGTCGCCGTAACCGATCGCTACTTTAATCCGTTCAGCCACTTCGCGGCGTTTCACAGATTTCAAATTTTCAAGCTCTTCTTCAAGTCTCTTCAGACCGTCCTGGGTTAAAATAACTTCTTTATCGCTCATCTCAACCGATTCTCCTGTCATGGAAAAAATTTTCGCCTTCTGCACCCCAGGTGCCAGGCCTCTTGGACAAGAGCCTTTCATCGAGGAGGCAGCAAGCACCAAAGACCGGTGCCGGCCGTGATGTAATCACGTATCATTTGAGAATATCATATGCAATGATGCAAAGATGAGAACGCACTCATCCCATGGAAGTAATCTCCAAATGGCGAATTTATACTGAGAAATTATAGGTTAACCCATGCAAAATGTCAATGACACGTAAAATGAAAACAGCATGTTCATAACCATGTAAATTCAGGAAATAAGCGCGATTTTAAACCACCTGCATTTTATCTTCGCCGGCTTCCTGCAGCTTAGCTACAAATTCCTTCAAAATGCGCTCCATTTCATCCCGCTTTGTCTCTTCCATAATGATATCCTTGATCCGGGTGCCGCCCTTGAGTCCCTTCAGATACCAAGCGATGTGCTTGCGCATCTCTCTGACTGCGATATGCTCTCCGCGAAGAGCAACCAGCCGGTCCATATGCAGAATAGCAATGCGGATCTTCTCCGCTGCATCCGGTTCCGGCATCAGTACGCCGGTCTTCAGATATTCAATCGTGCGGTACAGCATCCAAGGGTTACCGAGCGCGCCGCGTCCGATCATGACACCGTCACAGCCCGTCTCGTCCAGCATCCGGCGGGCATCCTCAGGCGTAGCGACGTCACCGTTGCCGATAATCGGAATGGACACCGCTTCTTTGGCCTGCTTGATGTAGCTCCAATCGGCTTTTCCCGTGTAGTGCTGCTCCCGGGTACGGCCGTGGATGCTGACGGCTTTGCCGCCTGCGGCTTCAACCGCCTTAACGTTATCAATGACGTAGATATGGTCATGATCCCAGCCGATGCGCATCTTCACGGTAACCGGCTTCTGAACGGCGGCTACAACAGCCGCGACCATTTCGTTGATTTTGTTCGGATCCAGCAGCCAGCGGGCGCCGGCATCGGCTTTTGTCACTTTAGGCGCAGGGCAGCCCATGTTGATATCGATGATATCCGCATTGGTTTCCTGGTCGACTACTTTGGCCGCTTCTACCAGGGAATCTTTGTCCCCGCCAAAAATCTGCAGGCTGAGCGGCTTCTCCCGCTCGTCCACAAACAGCATTTCGCGCGTACGCTCGTTGCCGTGCACGATCGCTTTGCCGCTGACCATCTCGGCGCAAACCAGGCCGGTTCCGAATTCCTTCGCGATCAGGCGGAAAGCCGGGTTGCAGACGCCGGCCATCGGCGCGAGCACGACCTCGTTTTTCATTTCAATATCGCCAATCTTCAGCATTCTTACTCACCTCTTGTTCTTCAACATCAGCAAACTAACTCACCAAATCTAACTTCTATATATACCCTAATGCCGGATCGCCCGGCACTCATTGTCCTGACAGAATTACGCATTCTGATCCTTAAGCTCCGCTACCGAAATGCCCAAGGCCTCTGCAATTTTAGTTAAAATTTGATCTTCCGGGCGGCGGTTGCCGCGTTCTACTGCGCCCAAAACGGCCAACGATATGCCTGTTTCAGCGGCAAGCTGAGCCTGTGTGTATCCTTTTAGTTTTCTGAAGGCGCGGATGCGCTGCGCCAGGTGCACGTTTTCCACAAGCAAATTCCTTTCTTCTCCGGGAGCCGATCCAATGCCTCATGGAGGCTGGCACGGAGGCCTTTCACTTCCCCGCCGTCCTCGGACTCAACAACGTCGGCCAGCGGAACAAGCACAAACGCGCGCTCCATCATCCGTGGATGAGGAAGCACGAGCTCCGCGGTATCCAGCGTCAATCCGTCCATCCACAGCAAATCCAGATCGACCGTACGCGGCCCCCATCTGATGCTTCTCTCCCGCCCAAGCTGCTGCTCCGTCTCAAGCATAAAGCGCAGCAGCTCCAGCGGCGTCAGACCCGTTCTGACCGCAATGGCCATGTTGACGAAATCCGGCTGATCCAGGTAGCCGACCGGCTCTGTTTCATATAAATTGGAGCAGCGGGTAACCGTGATGTCCGGGTGTAGGTCCAGCCGGCGGATCGCCTCCATCAAGGTTGCTTCGCGGTCGCCAAGGTTGGCCCCCAATGCTATAAAAGCCTCTGACAGCTCAGAGGACGTGTGATCATTCATCATTTATACTCACTTTCTTGTTCTAAACAGCTCTACGGTCACGCCTTCAAAATGAATATCAAACGGCGGATGCGGTTTGGTCAGCTTCACCGTCAAAGCATCTATAACAGTATAAGTGTCCAGCAGATCGGATGCAATATGCTCAGCGAGCGCTTCAATAAGCTTGAAACTCTTATTTTCCACAATGGCTTTAACTCGTTCATGGATTTCGGCATAATTTACCGTTTTGGACAAGTCGTCGGATACGCCGGCCTCCCGCAGATCCATTTGCAGCTCCAGATCTACGTAGAAACGCTGGCCCAGCTTCCGCTCCTCTTCAAATACGCCGTGGTATCCGTAATATTCCATGCGCCGAAGCACCATTTTATCCATAGGCTGCGCCTCCTTGAAAAATTTACTGTGTAAAATATCCCGAATCTATTTATTACCCGAAATCATTCCTTAGAATCCCTGCTCCAACAGCCGGTGTCTGTCCACGGGGCACTAGGCGTATAAAACTAGCCGTATAACATAGCGTCGCACATCGCCGCTGTCTGTTTGATCTCCTTCACGTCGTGGACACGTACGATTTGACAGCCTTGAGCAATACCAAACGCTACTGTGGCAGCCGTGCCCATCAGCGTATCCTCAACGGAGACGTCCAGCGCGGTACGGATGAATCTTTTGCGGGAAGTGCCGAGCAGCAGCGGATAACCCAGCTCCATCAGCTTGTCCAGCGAACGCATCGCTTCAAGGTTGTGGGCATAAGTTTTGGCAAATCCGATTCCAGGGTCCAAAATAATCTGCTCCTGCCTTACGCCTGCTTTAAGCGCCAAATCAACACTTTCCGTAAGGTCGGCCATCATATCCTCAATCAAGCTGCTGTAATCCATATTATCGCGGTTGTGCATCAGAATAACGGGACACCCAAACTCGGCAGCCACTTCCGCCATCAGCGGATCCTGCTTTAAGCCCCATATATCATTGATGATGTGCGCCCCCGCCAGCAGCGATTGTCTGGCAACTTCGGCTTTATAAGTATCTACGGAGATCGGAATGTGGGGCGCTGCTTGGTGAACGGCCTCGACGACCGGAATCACGCGGCGCAGCTCCTCCTCCAGGCTTACGCTTTCATGGCCCGGCCGTGTTGATTCTCCGCCAATATCAATGATATCTGCCCCATCCCGGATCATCTCCAGCGCATGAGCGGCAGCTTTCTCCGTATCCTGATAACGTCCCCCATCGGAAAAAGAATCCGGCGTGGCATTTAAAATGCCCATCACCAAGGTGCGCGATCCCAGCTCAAAGCTGGCCGGTCCGCAGTTATATTGTCGTTGATATAGGATTGGATTCATCCTTCATCCTCCTCCTGTCAGGTTCCCGCCGTATGCATTTCGGTAAAGCTCAAGCAGCTTGCGCGTAAGCGTGCCCGCCTTGCCGCCGCTAACCTCAAAGGCCGTCCCCTCCGTTCCAATCACTCTCGTGACCGGCACTAGCTCCTGAACCGAATTGGTCACCAGGACCTCCTCGGCCGCAGACAGCAGCTCCCGATCAAAGCGCCCTTCGACAACTTTAACGCCCAGCTCGCCGGCGTCCCGGATCACCTGACGGCGGGTAATGCCCGGCAGGATACCGGTGTCGGCAGAAGGCGTATACAGCTTTGACCCCGCCAGGACAAATAAGTTGCTGACAATCCCCTCGGCCAGCTTCCCGTCTGCGGTAAGCATCAGACCTTCGGCCGGGAGCCTGTCCGGGTTGGCAGCCGCTCCATATTGGGCTTCTTTCTCCGTTAACTCCTGCTTGGCTAAAATATTGTTCATATAATGGAGTGATTTAAGCCGTACCGTTCCCTCGGGCGTATTACGCGGGGTATCTAATACATACAGCGCCTTCCCCTTCGTATAAAGCTCCGCAGACAGCGGCGGCAAAGGTTTGACATAAACAATTTCAGTGGCCTGCTTATAAGACTCTCCGGGTAGACCTAAAGGCGCCTCCCCCGCGGTAACCGTATAACGAATATAGGCTTCTTCCAGCCCGTTAGCTTCCATCAAGCCTTGAATCAGCTCTGTAATTCGAGCTTGGTCCAGACCCGCCGGGATTCCAATCGCCCGGCAGCCTTCGCGCAGCCTGTCCAGATGAGCCTCCAGCAAAAATGGTACACCGCCGTACGTCCGAAAGGTTTCAAACAAGCCCATTCCGTACAAAAAGCCATGATCCATAACGGATACCATGGCTTCGCCTGTCGGCACAATTCTTCCATTTACTCCAACATAATTCATACGCTCGCTTCTTTCTTGTTCCGCTTCAGGAAGTTGCGTAAAATCTCGTAGCCATGATCGGTCACGATAGATTCGGGATGGAACTGAACCCCCTCGACGTCGTACTCTCTATGCCGAAGGCCCATAATTTCCCCTTCCTGCGTTTCCGCCGTAATCTCCAGGCAATCCGGCAGGGTGCTGCGCTCGACCAACAGCGAATGATACCGGGTAGCCGTGAATGGAGAGGGAAGACCGGCAAAGACGGACTGTCCTTCATGGAAGATCGGCGAGGTTTTGCCGTGCATCAGACGCTCCGCCCGGATCACGTTCCCGCCGAACGCCTGGCCGATGGCTTGATGCCCCAGACAAACGCCGAAGATCGGAATTCCTCCCTTGAAGCGGTCAATCAGCGCCAGGCTGATTCCAGCCTCGTTAGGCGTACATGGGCCTGGAGAAATCAATATATGGTCTGGATTCAGCTGCTCGATCCCGGTAAGATCAATCTCGTCGTTCCGCTTCACAACGACTTCTTCGCCCAGCTCTCCTAAATATTGTACCAGGTTGTAGGTAAAGGAATCATAATTATCAATCACTAATATCATCTAAGCTCAGCTCCTCTAGTCTCCGGCCGTAACTGCCGATACACGGCTCAGTTCGCTGTAGCGGACCGCCGTCCGTGCAGCACGGGCCTTATTCTCGCATTCTCTATACTCTCGGTAGGGATCAGAGTCTATTACGACTCCGGCCCCGGTCTGGATATGGCCGTAACCGTCTTGTACGATCATAGTCCTGATGACAATATTTAATTCCATATTTCCCTGATAGTCAATCCATCCGATGGAACCTGTATAAGGTCCTCGTGTTACCGGTTCAAGCTCCTCGATGATTTCCATCGTCCGAACCTTCGGCGCTCCGGTAATCGTCCCGCCCGGGAAGGTAGCTGCAATAAGGTCAAACAAGCTGTATCCCTGCCCCAGTTCCGCGTCCACCTGCGAAACCAGATGCATGACATGGGAGTAATACTCCACCTTCAGCAGCTCGCTCACCTTGACCGAGCCATATGCCGCTACCCGGCCAAGATCGTTGCGCTCCAGATCAACAAGCATAATATGCTCGGCGCGCTCTTTCTCGCTACCCAGCAGCTCGGCCGCCATGGCCGCATCTTCCTCGGCGTTTCTTCCACGTCTGCGGGTTCCCGCAATCGGGCGAGCACCTATCCGCCCCTCATGCAGACTGACCAGCAGCTCCGGAGAACCGGAGACCAGCTGAAACTCCGGAAACCGAAGCAGCCCCATATAAGGAGATGGATTGATGATCCTGAACCATTCGTATAATTCCTCCGCAGAGGCCTGCAGCCGGCGCTGACGGCGCATGGACAGGTTAACCTGAAATACATCTCCTGCGGCGATATAAGCCTGTATACGGTGGACTGCAGCCTCAAATTCAGCTTGGCCGAACGAGGTCGTCCAGCCTTCCTCAGCCATTGGCGTACTTAGATCCCACTCCGGCGGAGAAGTCGCGAGCTTGCGGCGGAGGCGATTCCTCTCCGAGTCCTGGACTTTGCTCACAAGCTGCTCCCAATCATCCAGCATCGCTTCGGACCTGATTATGGCCTGCTCGTAAAGCCGCTCCAGACGCAGCAAAACGGATGTCGGATCTTCCTGCGGAAATTGTCCCTCCTCAGGAACGGGCACATGGATCAAAGCATACACTTCGTCTGCCTCATGATCGTAAATCCAGACCTCCTCCATCCGCATCCAAATATAATCGTCCACCTGCAGATCGTCTTCGGCTTGCTGCGGGAGCTTTTCCAGGGAGCGAGCGACGTCATAGCTCAAATAGCCGACAAATCCTCCGCCGAATTTAGGCAGTTCTTTCAGCGCCGGAGCCCGGTAGGACCGCATCCAGCTTTCGAGGACCGAAAGGGGTTTGCCTTGCAAAACCGCCTGTTCGTTTTTTTCCACGTGAAACAATTCGGCGGACTCTCCCTTTCCGCGCAGCACCTCTACAGGATTAATTCCCGCAATCGTATACCGCCCGTCTTTTCCGCTCTCCAGCACAAAGGAATGAGGAGAAGCCGCCTCCCACAAGCTTTCCCAGCTTTGCGGAAGCTGACCACCCGGCCGTTTAACGGCAACAGGCAGCAGGCTCCATCCTTCTTCATACCAGGATTTCCATTTATCCAAAGCTGTCAGAACCGTGCTCATTTCAACCCCCGCTGCCCATTTTCTGTTCTTATTGTCTGCTAGTATACTAAACCGCCCCTATGTTGACCAGCGTTATTATGGATCTTATACCTTTACAAAAAAACAACCCCGCCTCTCCTAAAGAGGAGATTTCGGGGCTGGTGTGCAAGGCGTAAGTCTTATCCTTCGAAGTTATAAAGCGGAGTGCTCAGGTAACGTTCGCCGTTACTTGGGATGATGGCCACAACACGTTTGCCTTTACCCAGCTCTTTAGCGACTTTCAGCGCAGCGAATACGGCAGCGCCGGAAGAGATACCTGTCAAAAGGCCTTCTTGTTTGGCTACGGTACGCGCCTGTTCAAACGCCTCTTCGTTCTCTACATGGATGATTTCATCGTAAATCTCACGGTTCAGAATTTCAGGGATGAAGTTAGCGCCCAAGCCCTGAATTTTATGAGGGCCCGGCTTGCCGCCCGCCAGAATTGGAGAAGCAGCAGGTTCAACGGCATAAATCTTAATGCCCGGGAAGTTCTGCTTCAGCACTTCGCCCGCACCGGAAATGGTACCGCCTGTGCCGATACCAGCCACGAAAGCGTCCAACTTGCCGTCCAGGGAGTTGATGGCCTCCACGATTTCCGGACCTGTAGTTTCGCGGTGGATCTTCACGTTTGCCTGGTTGCGGAATTGGTCAGCCAGGAAATAATCCGGATTCTCGGCCAAAATCTCTTCGGCTTTCTTTACTGCGCCGTTCATGCCTTCCGATCCCGGAGTCAGTACCAGCTCAGCACCGTAAGCGCGCAGCAGGTTGCGGCGTTCCATACTCATCGTTTCAGGCATAATGATGATTGCTTTGTAGCCCTTAGCAGCTGCCACAAGCGCAAGACCGATACCGGTATTGCCGCTGGTTGCTTCTACAATCGTACCGCCTGGCTTCAAACGGCCGGACTTCTCGGCTTCTTCCACAATGCTGTAAGCGATCCGGTCCTTAACGCTCAAACCCGGATTTTGATATTCCAGTTTCACATAAATCTCAGCGCTGTCCTCAGGTACGATACGGTTCAAACGGACAAGCGGAGTGTTACCGATAAGTTCGAGTACATTATTTACGACTTTAGCCATAATGCATCCTCCTCAAATTTAATAGATATGGTTTCAAAGTGGGACTTCACTTGATGGAAAATACGGTAGAACTACCGGAGAAATGCCAGCTGCACAGGCAGTAAAGAAGGCATTTTTATTTCCGAGTTAATAAGTAGGTATTTGTTACTATTATCTTAACAATCTTCGTTACTCCTTGTCAATAACATCTGGTTCCCACGCCGAACCGGCTGCCTCCAGCCCAATCAGCCAAACAAAAGGCCTCGCTTCATCAATGAAGGAGGCTCTTGAAATAACTCTTGATCCTGGATTTCTGGATTTCTGGATTAAAAAAGATGAACTGCAGCTCTTTAAGCTTTCGCCTGCTCCAGCAGTTCTCTCATCTCTTCTCCGTTAAACTGATAAGCTTCGCGGCAGAAGTCGCAAACCACCTCTGTGGTCTCGTCTTCTTCGATCAGACGAGTCAGTTCCTCTTCACCCAAACTAATGAGCGTACGTTCCACACGTTCACGCGAACAGCTGCATTTGAAGGTGATGTCCATTTCGCTCATGATCTGCACGTCAGGCAGCAGCCAGCGCAGCATTTCTTCGACGCTCATGCCCTGCTCCAGCAGCGAAGTAACCGGCGGCATCTGCGAAACCGCCTGCTCGATGATCGAGATTTCGCTGTCTTCCAAGCCAGGCAGCAGCTGAAGGATAAAACCGCCGGCTACGATGACCGAGTTATCGGTATCAACCAGTACACCCAGCCCAACGGCGGAAGGCGTCTGCTCGGACAAGGCAAAATAATAAGTGAAATCTTCGCCTAGCTCGCCCGAGATAATCGGTACGCTGCCGCGGTAAGGCTCTTTCAAGCCAAGGTCTTTCGTGACATGCACGAACCCGGTGGTGCCGACCGCACCGGCAACATCCAGTTTGCCCAGGCTGTTGGCCGGCAAATGGACGTGCGGCTCATACACATAACCGCGGACCTCACCTTTTGCATTAGCATCCACAACGATTTGGCCAAGCGGACCGTCGCCTTTAACCTGAATCGTTAATCTTTCGTTGCCCTTCAGCATAGCACCCATCATGGCGCCTGCCGTTAATGTACGGCCCAGGGCAGCAGTTGCCGTAGGATAAGTATCATGGCGGGAACGAAGCTCCTCCACCAAAGCCGTTGTCCGCACCGCGAAAGCACGTACCTTGCCATCCATTGCGATTCCCCGGATTAACCGGTCTTTTTCCTGTTCCATCTGTACATGCCTCCTCATTTCCAAATTTCCTTTATTCTATTATGCCCTCAGGCATTCCGCTCATAAATCAGTCTAAGGCCTTCCAGCGTCAGCATCGGATTCACCTCATCAACAGTAGCTGCCTCACCGGCAATCAGCTCCGCTAATCCTCCGGTCGCCACCACTTTCGGTTTGGCATCCATTTCCTTGGCAATTCGGCTGACAATGCCGTCCACCTGCCCGGCATATCCAAAAATAATGCCCGACTGCATCGCATGAACCGTATTGCGGCCAATGACTTTCTTCGGCTTCTCGAGTTCAATACGCGGAAGCTTGGAAGCCCGGAGATACAGAGCTTCCGTTGAGATCCCTATGCCGGGCACAATCGCTCCACCTAAATAGTTATTATCGGCATCAATACAGTCAAAGGTGGTCGCTGTGCCAAAATCGACAACCACAAGCGGCCCTCCGCCATAAAGTTCTACGGCAGCCACCGCATTGACGATCCGGTCGGCTCCTACCTCGCGCGGGTTCTCGTACCGGAGATTCAGTCCCGTCTTGATGCCGGGCCCCACCACAAGCGGCTTTTTCCTCAAATAGGTTTCACACATCCGCTCCAGCACATGCATCAGCGGAGGGACCACTGAAGAAATAATAACCCCATCTATATCCCCTACATCAATTTTAGACATTTGAAACAAGTTGTAGATCAGCACGCCGTATTCATCGGTTGTAGCCTGCCGGTTGGTGCTGAGTCTGAAATGGTGCAGGAGCTCCTGCCGCTCATAAATACCCAATACGATGTTTGTGTTGCCTACATCGACTACAACAATCATGGCTTACCTCTCTTTCTTCGCGTTCAAGTCGAGGCTGATATCCAGATTTTCAAACGAATACGTTAATCGTCCGACAGAAATAAGGTCCACACCGGTCTCCGCAATCGAGCGGATCGTCTGCAGATTCACATTGCCGGAAGCCTCTACTCTGACGTGAGGAGCAGCCGCTTTGATTCGCTTAACAGCTTCACGCATCAGATCGTTTGGCATATTATCCAGCATAATAATATCAGCGCCCGCAGCTAAAGCCTCTTCGACCTGCTGCAGGTTCTCGGTTTCTACTTCTATAGTCATCGTGTGCGGAATCTGGGCTCGTGCCCGGCTGACCGCCTGGGCGATGCCTCCCGCGCCTTTGATATGATTATCTTTAATCATTACGGCATCATACAAACCGAAACGGTGGTTATGGCCGCCGCCGGTACGTACGGCGTATTTCTCCAGCATCCGGTGCCCGGGGGTTGTTTTCCGTGTATCCACCAAACGGGCAGGCAGGCCTTCTAGGGCATCGACGTAAGTTCTTGTACGCGTAGCAATGCCGGATAACCGCTGCATCAGATTCAAAGCCAAACGCTCTCCGGTCAAAATGCTGTGCGTGCTGCCTTCCACAACGGCCAAAATAGTGCCTTTAGCCACCTTATCTCCATCCTGAACCTTTGGCGTAAAAATCAAACTCGGGTCCACGATCTCAAAGACAAGTCCGGCAATGGGCATTCCGGCTATAATCCCGTCGTCTTTGGCATGAATAATGCCTATGGAATGGTCCCCAGGCGCAATCGTCGCCTGTGTGCTGATGTCTCCCGAGCCCACATCTTCTCTAAGCCAACCCTTAATGGACTCGACTAGAGCTTCATTATAACCGTTTAGAATCATACGCTTTGTACCTCCAACAGTTGTTGATCGCGGCGGCACAGCTGATGTTTCCGCCACTCTTCATCATTTCGCTCCGGATAATCCTCCCGGTAATGGCCCCCGCGGCTTTCCTGGCGCTGCAGCGCCATCTGCGCTATGAGCAGGGACGAAGTGAGCATGTTGGCGAATTCCAGCTGCTCTGCTGTCTCCAGCTTGGCCTGAAAAATTCCCTGCTCCCGCTTAAGCCCTTCCAGTCCCTCCTGCAAAAGCGCACCTGTCCGGCGCAATCCAACGTTGCGAACCATCGTCTTCTGAAGGTTGAGCTTTCGCTCGGCAAGATCCCCGGCAGGCTCAGCCGTCCGGCCTGTGTCATAACCGTTGCTGCCGTTACCTTTGCTGATACAAACCTGCTCCGGCAGAACGGCAAGCTCCTTAATCCGTTTAACGATGCGGGAACCAAACACCAGCGCTTCCGACAACGAATTGCTCGCTAATCGGTTAGCTCCGTGCACCCCCGTCGAGGAAACCTCTCCGCAGGCAAATAAACGCGGGATGTTCGTCTCTCCATCCAGGTTCGTCCGAACGCCTCCCATCATATAATGCGCAGCCGGAGCCACAGGAATCCAATCCGTGGTCATATCGAGACCGTAACTTAAACAAGTTTCATATATGGTAGGAAAACGATGCCGGATCACTTCCGGCTGCTCGTGGGTAATATCCAGATAAACCATCTGGGCATGCGTCTGCTCCATCTCGCTGACAATCGCCCGGGCCACTACGTCGCGCGGCGCCAGTTCAAGCTGCGGATGGTATTTCTCCATGAAACGTTCCCCTCGGCTGTTGCGAAGCACAGCCCCTTCGCCGCGCACCGCCTCCGAGATCAGAAAGCGGGGAGCGCCGGCATAACAAAGAGCCGTGGGATGAAATTGAATAAACTCGGCATCCCGAATGACAGCCCCAGCGCGGTAAGCTATGGCTAGTCCATCGGCCGTAGCGACTTCGGGATTGGTTGTATAGCGGTACAGCTGACCGGCTCCGCCGGAACATAAAACAACGGCCGTACTCTGCAAATAAAGCCGTTCACCGTCCGGACGCTGAACCAGCACGCCGCGGCAGCCCAGCTCATCCTGTACGAGATCGATCACATAATGATGTTCCAGGAGTTTAATATTGGCGTGGTTTCTTGCTTTGGCAGCCAGAGCCCGGACAATTTCATACCCCGTAGCATCGCCGTGCGCATGCAAAATCCGCCGATGGCTGTGGGCCCCCTCTTTCGTGAGCGCAAGCCGGCCGTCTTCCTGGTCGAACTCAGCTCCAAGGGCCATCAGCTCACGAACGGCGGCCGGCCCTTCTTCCGCCAGCACCTGCACGGCCTCCGGACGGCATAATCCCGCGCCGGCGATCAGCGTATCCTCCACATGCTCAGCCGTTGAATCCTCTTCGGACATGACGGCAGCAATCCCCCCTTGCGCGTAGCGGGTATTGCTCTCCATCAGCTCTCTCTTCGTAATCAACGTCACCTTACGGGTCTCGGCTGCCTTCAAAGCGGTGAACAGACCGGCAATTCCAGATCCGATAATGACGACATCGGTGCAAGCCGACGGCATTGTCTTCAAATCAAAATCGACCAAATATTGCGGTATCATAGCCTTCACCTATCTAAACAAGAGAGTAGCGCATGCTACTGAACTTGTAACATGCGCTCTAGGGATGTTCTGGCCTTGTCGGCAACCTCGGTCGGGACGTAAATCTGCGGCTGCATTGTTTCGAGACATTTGACCAGCTTCTTCAGGTTGTTGACTTTCATATTCGGACATACCAGAAATTTGGTTGCGAAGATAAATTCCTTGTCCGGGCTGTCCAGACGCAGCTGGTAGCCGGTTCCGTCTTCCGTGCCGACGATAAACCGTTTGGCAGGGGAATTTTTGCAATAATCCAGAATCGCTGTAGTGCTGCCGACAAAGTCGCCCATCGCGACCACTTCAGGACGGCATTCCGGGTGTACGACGAATTCGGCATCCGGATATTTGGCTTTCATCTCTATCACATGTTTAACCGTGAGCATGTCATGGGTGTTGCAGTAGCCTTCCCAGATGATCATTTTCTTGTCTGTGTGCTGCTGGACGTAATGGCCAAGGTTCTTATCCGGTACCCAGATGATTTCCTCAGCATCGAGAGATTGAATCACCTTAACTGCGTTCGAAGAAGTACAGCATATATCGGTCTCCGCTTTGATTTCGGCCGAAGAGTTAATATAGGTGACGACCTTGGCGTTAGGATGCTGAGCTTTCAGTTTACGAAGTCCGTCCACATTGACCATGTCGGCCATTGGACAGCCGGCACGTTCATCCGGAATCAATACCGTTTTGTTCGGGGCCAGAATCTTGGCGCTTTCCCCCATGAAATGAACTCCGCAAAACACAATAACCTCAGCGTCAGTAGCCGCGGCTTTCTGGGCAAGCAGAAATGAATCCCCTCTGAAATCAGCGACCTCTTGGATCTCATCGCGCTGATAATAATGAGCGAGTATAATGGCGTTGCGTTCTTTCTTAAGACGAAGAAGCTTCTCTCGCAGCTCGCGGTTCTGTTCCGCTTTCCGCTCCAAAGCTAATGCTTCCACCTTGGTCCCCCCTAAACTCTCGCAGCATAAGCCGCCGCGGCGTTTATAATATGCTATTAATTTCACTTTCATAGGAAAGTCATCATTGATAACAACTAATTTACACAACGTTAGTGCCTCTGTCAATGAATACAGCGGCTGTACAGCCCGGGAAACAGCCCGTTTCTAGCCGCTTTACAGATGCTTTACAGGTAAACACCGTTTCCAAAAAGTGCTGGTTAAGACGCGTCAGATAAGGGTCTAAGGGCCTGCTTCATAATCGGCCAAGCAAAGGTTTAAAAAAGGATCAGATTGCGGCAGCCGAAAAAAAAAGACTGCCTTTAAAGGAAATCCTCTAAAGACAGTCTCTATTTATTTGACTTTGATCAAACGCTGCGGTTGCCGCCGCCATTTGGATCTTTATCGTCGTCATTCTCAGGCGGATTGGTCGGGAGGTCGCTTACCGTACCATCAGGTGTATCAACCGGAACATCGCGGGAAGGCTCACCCTCGCCCGGTATATTGTTCGGAATATCACCTTGAGGGATATTCGGC
Source organism: Paenibacillus physcomitrellae (assembly GCF_002240225.1). Lineage (NCBI taxonomy): Bacteria > Bacillati > Bacillota > Bacilli > Caryophanales > Paenibacillaceae > Paenibacillus > Paenibacillus physcomitrellae. The sequence continues at coordinate 3,035,378 of NZ_CP022584.1, forward strand.
TCAGTGCCTTCTTTGCCTTGAATGCGAACTCTTACATCACCGACGTTGTCGATGATCGGAGTGCCGGATTCATTGCTGCCGTTATCGCTGCCGCCATCCTCAGGATCTTCTTCGATGCGGCCGTTCTCGATCAACTGCTTGATATCCTCAAGCTCGAGAGTTTCACGCTCAAGCAGCGTTTCGGCAATCAGGTGAACTTCCTTCGTGTGTTTCGTCAGAAGCTCGCGGCAGCGCTCGTAACATTCGTTAATGAAACGCTGCATTTCCTGATCGATTTCGTAAGCGATCTGATCGCTGTAGTTCTGCTCGTGTCCGATATCCCGGCCCAGGAACACCTGGCCTTGGGAGGTTCCGAACTGCATCGGTCCAAGCTTCTCGCTCATGCCGTATTCGACGATCATGCTGCGGACAATGCTTGTTGCCTGCTGGAAGTCGCTGTGCGCACCAGTACCAATTTCCCCGATGAACAATTCTTCCGCTACACGGCCGCCAAGCAAACCGGTAACCCGGTCAAGCAGCTCCTGCTTGGTTACGAGCATACGGTCTTCTTTCGGCATCATGATTACGTATCCGCCGGCACGTCCGCGAGGGATAATCGTTACCTTGTGAACCATGTCGGCATGCTCCAGGAAGTAACCAACAATCGTATGACCGGCTTCATGGAACGCCACAATCCGTTTCTCGCGGTCGCTGATCACGCGGCTGCGTTTCTCAGTACCAACGATAACGCGGTCAATAGCTTCATCGACTTCCGTCATCGAAATATCTCTGCGATTGCGTCTTGCTGCCAGAAGGGCCGCTTCGTTAAGCAGATTCTCCAGATCGGCACCGGTGAAACCGGTTGTACGCTTCGCGATGGTGTTCAGGTTGACGTTCTTGGTGAGCGGCTTGTTGCGGGCATGTACTTTCAGTACAGCCTCACGGCCTTTAACGTCTGGACGATCGACCGTAATTTGACGGTCAAAACGGCCTGGACGGAGCAACGCCGGATCCAGAATATCCGGACGGTTAGTTGCTGCCACGATGATAATGCCTTCATTAGCGCCAAAGCCGTCCATTTCAACGAGCAACTGGTTGAGGGTTTGCTCGCGTTCGTCATGTCCGCCGCCGAGTCCGGCGCCGCGCTGACGGCCTACAGCGTCAATTTCATCGATAAAGATAATACATGGGGCATTCTTCTTAGCATTCTCGAACAAGTCGCGGACACGGGACGCACCCACGCCGACGAACATTTCCACAAAGTCGGAACCGGAAATGCTGAAGAACGGTACGCCAGCTTCGCCTGCTACGGCTCTGGCAAGGAGTGTCTTACCTGTTCCCGGAGGACCTACAAGCAGTACCCCTTTCGGAATACGTGCTCCGACTGCCGAGAACTTACGAGGATCCTTCAAGAATTCTACAACTTCGACGAGTTCCTGTTTCTCTTCGTCTGCCCCCGCTACATCTTCAAAAGTAACCTTCTTCTTCTCTTCATTATATAAGCGGGCACGGCTCTTGCCGAAATTCATGACTTTGCCGCCGCCACCCTGGGCTTGGTTGAACAGGAAGAAGAACAAAATAAACATAATCGCCAACGGAATAATGGAGGTCAGGAAAGTCAGCCAAATGCTTTCCCCTTCCATTGGCTTCATACTGAATTTAACGTCATTCTGCTGGGCCTTAATCGTTAATTCGCTTATGACCGCAGTATCATAAGGAACGTAGGTGGTAAAGTTTTTGGATTTATTATCCCCAATTTGTTCTCTGTATTTGCCGGTTACCCGATAGGTGTAGCCGTCAAATTGCGCGGTCATTTCCTCTACTTGATTCGCTGCAAGCTGCTGGCGCAGTTCATCGTATCGAGGGGTATTTGCCGATTCATTGCCGCCGCTGAGGAATTGGACAATGCCCACCACTACTAAGAAAAGTATCAAATAAAAACCAGAATTCCGGATGAACCGATTCATCCCCTACCTCCTCTCAAGACACATTAGTTATTTTACCATAGCCGTTGCGGCGTTCTCAACCGGACGGACCGGCTGTGCGGGCAAGGCTCCTAACGCCTTTGTCCTCAGGTTGTATAGACCTCTGGCTTCAGCACTCCGATGAAAGGGAGGTTGCGGTATTTCTCGGCGTAATCCAAACCATAGCCTACAACAAACTCGTCTGGCAATACAAAACCGGTGTAGTCCGCCTGGAGATCCACTGTCCGGCGCGCCGGCTTATCAAACAGCGTGACTACCACTGTCGATTTCGCTCCGCGGCGGCGAAGCACATCGATCAGATAAGTCAGCGTAAGTCCGCTGTCGATGATATCTTCCACAATCAGCACGTCGCGTCCTTCAACGGAGGTATCCAGATCTTTAATAATCTTAACCACTCCGGAGGATTTGGTTGATGCTCCATAGCTGGAGACAGCCATGAAATCAAGCTCGATCGGTACGGTGATTTCCTTCACCAAATCCGCCATAAAGATAAAGGCGCCCTTGAGCACACAAATCACAAGCGGGTTCCGACCTTCGTATTCCTTGCTGAGGATGTCCCCCAGCTCTGCTACCTTATCTTCAATTTCTTTACGTGTGATGAGTACTTCTTGAATGTCATTCTGCAACTTAACGCGAACCTCCTAAAGTTATACTATGAATATCCGTCTCCACCCATGACCAGCCCGGCATTGCCGTCTTCGGCCTCCCAGCTCATCGCAATGACGGTTTCCGTGTCTGCCCGGACCCAAGCTGCATCCGAGCGGCGGATGCCGGGAATCCACAGAATCCGGCCCGCTGCATCCACAACTAAAGGAATTCTGTCACGCGAGGAAGGTGGAACCTTGTCATCAATAAAGATGTCTTTGACCTTCTTGCTTCCGCCGAGCCCCGCCACACGGAGGGTATCTCCCGGAAGCCGGGTACGTACGGTAAGCGGACAGGACAGCTCGTCCGCATCAAACAGAGCTTCGTCTTTGCTAAGCGGTTTCATTGCCTCAGGCAAACGGGTTCTCTGCAGCTGCCGGATATGTAAAATCCGGCCTGTTCCCGGAACGGGGACAACAGCCGGCAAAACCTCCACCAGACATTGAAAAACGCCTTCATTCCCTGCATCCTGCTGAGCAAGGAAACTCAAGGTATCGTATTCCCGGCGGCAGAAGGATCCACCGCCCAAATCGATTCTCCACGTGGTCGGATGCTCTTGCAGCGCCCCGTGTCTAACCGCTTCAACCTTGGCGAAATCCGATTCTTCCGTATTTAAAGGCAGATAAGTTAATATTAGTTTAATCAACCTCCGTTGTAAAGCGACATGTAGCCCGGCCAACGATGAGCAGCTCAGGTTCAGGTTACCGCTTCTGTCACGGCTCACCAGCCGCTCCATCTGTTCTTCCGCAGCTACGTTCATAAAGTCATCTTCACTTTCGGCGATGATCGCCATCCTGTTCAAAGATGGAACCAACTGACCATTATATTGCCCCAAAAAAGGAAGCACATCCAGCCTGATCGCATTTCTTGTGTACTTGTTGATCAGGTTGCTGCTGTCTGTCACAAACCGGAGTCCGCTTTCCTCGCAGATCCGGACAAGGTCCGTCTTGTACATACGCAGCAGCGGCCGGATAAGTTCCACATTTTTTTCCTTACGTTTCATACGCATTCCGCCGAGGCCGGTTAAACCGCTGCCTCTGATCAGCTTCATCAGAATCGTCTCGGCCTGATCATCGCCGTGGTGAGCCAAAGCAACGGATCCGGCTCCATATTTTCGTGCAACTCGGAACAGAAAATCATATCTCAAATTCCTGGCTGCTTCCTGGCCTCCCATGCCGTGTTCCTTCATATAAAGAGGCACGTCAAATTCCGCAAGCTCAAATGGCCAGTCATAAGACGAAGTCAGCTGACGTACAAAATCAGCTTCCACTGCCGACTCTTCCGGCCGGAACCCATGATTCACATGGGCGACCACCAGCTCCAGCCCCGCTTCCGCTTCCCGAGCAATATGGCTCAATATATGTAAAAGGGCCACAGAGTCCGGTCCTCCCGAAACTGCGACCACGATGACATCTCCAGGCGTCCATAAGCCGTTGTCCTGTGCGAGTTCTTTAACCTGCTGCACCGCTTGGTTTAGGTTCGGTTCCATCAGGTTTCCTTCTTTCTGTCTACTGCTCTGTTTTAGGTAAGTATATATATCTATGTATAATAATCAAGTCCTTATTCGGATCTCTACCGAAGAACCAAATATAGGGCACAGCCCAGCAGTACAACGGATACCGCAAAAGTGCCAGTCAGCCATGCCGGCGTAGGCTTTCGGTTCGTTCTGCCGGAAGGGCGTCTGCATACCGTCCGATCCCAAAGCTCGCAAGCCTCCCGGCTGGTCTCAAACCGTCCGGTTAGCCCGCGTTTGAGCCAGTTCGCATAAGGCGTGAGTCTCGGATGGCTCGCTGCAAGGCTGAGAAGATCATCCACCGTTCTCATCTGGGGAAGGACCCTTGCCGCTCTCTTCAGCTCTTCTCCGCAAAGCAGATGAATGCATACTACCGAGAAGGAGAACCAGTCATAGGCTTCATCAGCTGTCCGGCTCCCGGCATTCCAGAAACCCCGGTCATACCACTCCGTGAACTGCTTGACGCTCCGGCCGATTTGGCTCACCCCGCCATAATCGATCAGCTCGATGCTTCCGTAGCTGCCGGCCATAATGTTATCCGGCTTCAGATCCCCGAATACATATCCGTTCTCGTGCAGCATCCGAAGCTGCTTCAGAACATGCAGCCCGGCCAGATCCAGCCAGTCGGGTCCTTTGCGTGAGATAAACACGCTTAAAGGCTCTCCTTTTACATAACGCATCACGTAAAAAGGAATATGTCCTCCCGGCAGCTCCGCATCGTCCACCTCGATCAGGAAAGAAGCCCCGTCTTCCGGATTTCTTCGTATCCCTTTCTTCTGCAGTGCCTTCAATACATTGATTTCGGATTGCAGATCCACCGTATCAAAGCCAAGCTTAAGCGCATACTGGCGGCCGCCGTCCTCCTGCTGAACGAGATAGACTACCCCATTGGCGCCTTTCCCGAGCAGTCTGCGAATCCGGTAGTTTCCCCCGCGCCAGCGTCCGCGGATGACTTCTCCCGGTATGAAAGCATGGTCAGTGGACATAGTGTCAGCGGACATAGTCACTGAGAATTCCTTCTCCCGCACCCTTCTCACCCAGATCTGTTTGATATCCATTTAGTGTACCATATCGGAAGAAATCAATCACCTTGAGGAGCGCAGGCCCGGTAGGGGTCGCCCCCTTCATTACCAAACGCTGGAACAGTGAACGTGTACTGCCCAAATCCGAGGTCCAGTCGATATCCAGCACGGCGTCCTCCCCGCCATGATTTCCCGGAAAATGAAACACCGCAATCCGGCTTTGACCTTCTCTCGCTGCCAGACTGAGCAGCAAATCCCGGATCGCTTCTTCGACAGCAGCAAGCTTCGGCTTCATGCTGGCGCTCACATCAATGAGCAAAGCAACATCAAGCGGCGAAGTTTCCGTCAATTCATCCATGACTTCGACCACTTCGCTGCGTTTAGCCGGAGGCAGGGATTCCAGCGATTCGCCGCCCAGAATTTGCTTTAACTCCTTATTAACCGCCTGCTGGATGGTCTGAACCACGGTTTTGCGCGTCATCATCTGCATCGTTCTCGCCAGCTGCTTCGTATCCGCCAGCCTGCTCATCCCGCCGCCGGCCTGGGCAATTTCATGAATTTCCTGGGCGCCAAGCTCTCCAATCGTCCCGTAGTCGACAATGCCGACCACATTAACGGTAATTCCCTCTTGTTTCGCGTAAGAGGCAGCCATGACCGGACTTTGTCCTACATTTGAGCAGCCGTCTGTGATCAATAGAACTTGCTTCATCAACGTTTCCCCCGTTTCGATGGTCCGCTTGTCAGCACAGCAGAGCAAAAGCGAATGCCGACAGGCTCCCTTTTATCTCTAGCATTTCCACCGAAACTATCATTTAAACACGGGAAGTCTATTTATTTTTGTAGAGGGAGAGAGTGCCGGTCTTTCATAACCATAGTTCATAATCCAGCAAAAACAACAGAAGGGAGCCGCACCTCACCGTACGGCCCCCTTTCCCAGCGCCGAAACCGAATCGAATCAGCTGACCGTCCGGGGACGACCCATCCGCTGCAGACCTGGAACCTGCAGGGTCGACCATTTCGGCATGTGATGATTCACCTTGGCGATGACGACGGTCATGTCGTCTTCGATTTGATTTTTCTGATAACGAATCACAGACTCAAGCAGGCAGTCTGCCATTTCCTGCGGATCGTCGCTTTCAATCTCGGTAATTAAACGTTTGATCCACAGCTCTTTGTTGATCGCATGCCCCGGAGCATCGTAAATCCCGTCCGTCATCATGATCAAGGTATCGCCTGGATGAAGCTGAAGCGTGACCAGATCAATTTCAATATCCTGAATGATGCCGACAGGCAGATTGCTGGCGCTGATCGGGATGACCTCGCTGCCCCGTTTGATGAAGCTTGGGGATGAGCCGATCTTCAGGAAAGTCGTCTTAGCCGAATATTCATCGATTAGCGCCATATCGACCGTTGCATACACCTCATCCGCAGAACGCAGCATGAGCACCGAATTGACCGATTTAATCGCCAGCGTCTCATCCATGCCGGACTGCAGCAGCTGCTCCAAGATGCCCAGCGCCGTGCTGCTCTCCAGCTTGGCCCGCTCCCCGTTGCCCATCCCATCGCTGAGTGCTACCGCAAATTTGCCGTTGCCAAGCTCAACTGCGCTGAAGCTGTCTCCGGACAGGAGGTCGCCGCCTTTAGCCGTCCCGGCTACGCCCGTCACAATCTCATAAGTTTTGGCCGAACCAAATGTTACCGTCCGGATGCCTTCCTTCAGGCCGGCCGTTTCATTCACCACCGTAATCTGTTCGCCCAAAATATCCGACAGCAGCGGGGCGATCAGCTTCCGGCACTCATCATAACCTTTGGTGAAATTATGCATCATTTCAATTTCTACCTGTCCGTGGTCTAGCGAGATAATATCGACGCCATGTATGGACAAGCCCATTTGCTCCAGAGCGCCGCGGATCTGCTCCTCCTGCAGCGACATTTCCTGACCTTCCCTTTTAATCTCCTTGGCCAGATCCTCCATTACTTGAGAAACGCCGGACAACTGCTCGGCCACAAGCTGGCGGCTGTCGTAAATTTGGCGTTTCCAGTGCATATCATGCTGATACAGATCATACTCATGTTTCATAGCGGCGAGCACGGAATCGGTTTTGCAGCAGATTTTGTTCCAGCTGGCCGGCAGATCCTCCTTGCGGAGCTCCGGATTCTCTTCGATGGATGACATCATCTCCGTCATATATTTATAAGTCTGATAGAACTTCCCGTCCCAGCATTGATTCTTGCGGAAGCAGGTCGCGCACACCCCTTCGGTGGCTGCATTCATGAAATGATCCAGCTCCTGTGTGCGCTTGGAAATCTCCGAGGCGCCGGCCACTTGGCCGAAGCTGCGCGACAGCTGCTTGAATACCTGAGAGAACTGGGTGACGCGTTCCGCAGTAATATCCCGGATCCTTTTTGCATATTCATGTTGTGACTGGCTGTGATCCTGCGTTCCCGGAACATATTTGGCTATCATCGCCGTAACCGCCTTAGGGGTGAGCAGGAACAGCGCAACAGCCACGCACGTTTCCCAAGTGGAGGCCATGACATCACCCGGCCCTGATAAATAGATGGATAATATCGATGAACCAAGCAGCATGCCGAACCCGACCGCCCACTTTCGCCCTTCCTTCAGCATGCCCGCCAGCATCCCTGAGAAAGCGAGCAGACTCATCTGATAGATGGCCGACATATCGGCCAGGCTGAGGATCAGCCCCGTCACGACGCCCACGGAAGCGCCGAGCGGGGCTCCCCCCACTAAAGCGAACAACAGAATCAGATACCTGGATAAAATATGTTCCACCGAAAGCCCGTACACCTTCCAGCCCACGGCCCCTGTCATTACGGAAGCCAGCAGAATGATCAGACATAGGATCTCTTCATTCCTGAGCTGGGTCGTCTTCTTCCGGAAGGTGAACACGGGCAGCGCCTGGATAAATACCAGCGTTAATACAAAGCTGAGCACCGAATCCATGACCACCATCGTCAGCGCGTACCAGGTAAGTGAAGGCCCGATGACCGCCTCAAACAGATTAACGAAAAAGGCCGCCGTAAACACCATAATCGGCGCATAAGACAGTTCGGAGCGTTCAAACGTCTCCATGCCTTTCTTCATCAGCAGAATCATGATCATCTCGCACAGAACCGTCGGCAGATGAGGCTGAACCGCAAACAGCGAACCCAGCAAAATCGCACCGAACACCGGAATCACCAAATCCCTCCGCATGAACGCAATGACCGCAAAAAACGCGGCAGCAAAAGGACTAAGCTCATTCAATATGGTTGCCTTGCCGAGAAGGAATCCAACCAGGGTCAGCAGCATGCCCCATTTGTTGGCCGTAACGAACCGAATGAACCGGACTGCTGCAGGCCATTCTTTCCACTTGCCAGCAAACCCATTCTTCTCCCCTTGCTCCTTACTTCTCTTCATTCCCGGAAACGCAATCACATTTCGCTTCTCCATTAACCGCACCACCTGTTCTCAAGTTTGGGTATGTCCCATTATAGGTGGCGGTTTACGGAAAGTTTGTCAAACAAGGGAGACCGCTCCAAAGAAATTTACGACAAATTGAGAGACGCCTGCGTATTTTCGCAACCCCCTGCTGCTGTTGGGAAAAGAACGCCTCAGGCGGTTTTATGTTCGCCTTTTCAAAGACCGATTCTGCCGCGGGTTGTCCCCTTTTGGCTAGCGATTCGCCCTGAGATTCACGGAAATGCGTAGTAAACTGTCGGTAATTTATCCCGGGCACGACAAAAAGCCCCGCAATTGCGGAGCTTTGTAACCTTCCTAACCTTTGTAACCATGCACAAAAAAACCGCAGTGCGCAAATCTCATTTGTGCCTACGGTTTTGATTATATATAGACAACTACATGCGTTTCGCGCCGCGTCCACCACGTTTGCCTTCAGTGTTCTTCTTCAGCGACGAAATGCGCTCTTCACTATCCTTCAGGAAGCGTGACACCTTATCTTCAAATGAAGTCTTGCCGGCTGGAGGCTTAAAAGAACGTCCGCCACGATCACGGTTATAACCACCACCGCCGCCGCTGCCACCGAAGTCTCCGTCCCGGCTTTGACGATCCGGTCTAGGTGCGCGAGGAGGTCTTGGCGTGGATTCAACCGGCTTATCAACGGCCTGCTTAATCGACAATCCGATCTTGCCGTCCTTATCAACATTGATTACTTTGACGGTCACAACGTCGTTAAGCTTCAGGTGGTCGTTGACATCTTTAACATAATTGTCGGCGATTTCCGAGATGTGAACGAGACCCGTGACACCTCCTGACAGATCCACAAATGCTCCAAAATGCGTGATGCCTGTCACTTTACCCTCTAACTTGGTGCCCACTTCAATTGCCATAAAATAAAATGATCCTCCCTTAAAAATATACAGCAAGACCTTAGGTCCTTTGCTGCGGTGATTTGATTATACCGAATGACACATAACAGGTCAACCAGTCGGAAGCCTGTTATAGCAAGGAAAGTCCCGGTTTGGGTCTCCTAATCTATATTATGTTCAATTGCTGTCTGTTGACTTTCGAATCGGCGTTTCTCCCGGCTTGTACAAGCCGTATTTTTTTCGGGCAAGCTGTCCGATATATTCAGGATCATTTAGACGATTTATTTCATACTTAAGCTGGTTCAAACTTTCTTGGGTAGCCTGCTCTTTCGTGCGAACCTGTGCAAGCTGCTTGGATTTCTCATGAAGTTCAGATGTCTGGGAATAGAACACATAACCTGCCCAGCCTACAAAAAGAATGACAAAACAAAGCCACAACCTGAGCCTTCTCTTGGCACCCGGGTTGTTGTTTGCTTTTCGTTCCCGTTGACTTGCAGCAGCTGCAGCACTCATGCGAATCCCCCTGTCTTTCGTCTTGTCCGTTATGGCTTCCTGGACCACCTGTTTCGAACAGCTTCAGCCTTATGAATCACCCATTGCCAAGCTTCGGGCAGCTTCAGCCTCCGACCGAGCGGTAGAAAGATAAACTTCAGCAGCTTCCATAACGGGTGCAGCATCCGAAGCATAAACAGGAGCATCACCCACAGGAATCCCAGCAGAAGTTTGGCAGCTTTAAAGATAAGCTTGAGCGGCGCGATAATTAATATTTGAACCAGACGCACACCGGCCAGCCACACCTTGTCCACTACCTTCAATAACATTACCACAAAACGTTCAGTTGGAATACTTAGGAACAAAAAATAGATCAAAACTCCCAGAAACAGACCTAAAAATACATAAAATCTGAGCTCCCCGTGATTGCTGTGATACAACGTGCGAAACACATACAACGCTGCCCAGACCCAGTAAATCAGATCCAGTCCATGGATGCTCCATCTCGGAAACCGGTACCTGGTTTCGATGATCCGTACGCCGTCAAACACAACGCCCAGCACACAGCCCGAAATGAGCATCCACAGCAGCGTCATCCACTGCATTTCCAGATTCATCGCAGAAGTTTGCCCAGCAGTCCTTTATTTTTGGGTTGGGAGCCCGGGTTAAGATACGACAAGGAATTGACGGTTCCTTCAATTGAGACGAATCCCTGTTCCAGATTGAGGTTCTTAATGTGGAGATTAATGCCGCGAATCGTCAAATGTCCAAGCTCGGTTTGTAATAGAAACTCCTCATTATCGAAGCTTTCGACATTATTAACCCCGGAAATCTCCAGCAGCTTGCGGCTATGTAACCTGATGTCCTGCACCTTGTTATTATTATTCTTGCCGGTTTCGATCATGGCCTGTACCCCTCCTTCTATTGATAAGCTTATGGAGGGCCCACGGCCTTTAGAACAATTTGTTCGGTTTGATAAAAAAGAAAAGAAGCATACCGAAAGGGTATGCTTCTTTAGCTGATTTTCCGCGGAAAACAGGTTCTCCGCTTATGGTCCGGCAGGTTACCAGTCAAGTCCGCTACTCTTCGCAATCGGCTCTTCCTTCACCACCGTATACATCGTGGCCGCCTCTTCCTTGCGGGTCGTTTCGGCCAGCCGTTCCACGCGGATCGTCACCAGCTTCTGTCCAAACTGAACCGTAATCTCGTCTCCGACCTTAACCGTGCTGCTCGGCTTGGCTTCGCGCCCGTTAATCAGGACACGGCCCTGTTCCGAAACGTCTTTGGCAACGGTACGCCGCTTGATCAGACGTGATACTTTCAAGAATTTATCTAAGCGCATTACTTAACAGCTTCTTTAAGTTTGTTGCCCGCTTTGAAGGCAGGAACGTTTGCTTCAGGAATTTCAATTGTGCCGCCTGTTTGCGGGTTGCGGCCGGTACGTCCGGAACGCTTGCGTGTTTCGAATGTGCCGAAGCCGATCAGCTGAACTTTGTCGCCGCCGGAAAGAGCATCGGTGATTTCGGTGAGCAGACCGTTGAGTACAACTTCTACGTCACGTTTGGTCAAGCCGCTTTTGCCTGAAATATTGTTGATCAGATCTTGTTTGTTCATGTTTAAAAGCCTCCCAAATTCCAAAAAATAGTTCTTCTTCTCATCCGTCCCGCTGCCGGCTTATTAACAAGCCGTCCGACCCCGGGGTTCCCTGTTGAGGTTCCCGCAGTCTTTAGATTTAGAACGGATATAGTTACTAATTCTTGTTTCCTTATCAAAATCCTGCCGGTTGTCTAAAATATTTTGTCGAGATTCCCGGAAATCAGACGAATAGCCTAGATAATAAGCTCTCTCTAGGCTTCAAAAATCCCTGTCCGCCTTATAAAAAAAGATCGCTCCGCTATCCGGAACTTCAGGCATGCTCGTGCCCTTTCGCTTCATCCCACAGCTTGTCCATCTCGGCCAGCGTGCTTTGTGCAGGCGAAAGCCCCTGTTCTCTGAGCTTGGCTTCTACATAATGAAATCGTGAGACGAACTTGCGGTTTGTTCTGGACAGAGCTTCCTCCGGATCGGCGCCGATGAAACGGGCGGCGTTCACAACAGAGAACAGGACATCCCCCAGCTCCAGCTCGATCTCTGAGGCAGATTGTCCCTGCTGGATGGACTGCTTGAGTTCGGCCAGCTCTTCTTCCATCTTGGCCAGTGCCCCGGATGCATCCGGCCAATCGAAGCCGACCTTCGCCGCTTTCTTCTGCAGCTTATAGGCCTTCATAAGCGCCGGCAGGTCGCGCGGTACGCCGTCCAATGCGGACGCCTCCTCCGGCTTTAGACCCTTACGGCGTTTCTCCTCCGCCTTCATGGCTTCCCAGTTGCCCAGCGCTTCAGCTGCATCTCCGGCACTCCGGTCGCCAAACACGTGAGGATGGCGGAAGATCAGCTTCTCGTTCAGCGTCCCGATGACATCATAGACATTAAACGTGCCCTCTTCTTCTTCCATTTGCGCATGCAGCATGACCTGAAGCAGCAGATCTCCAAGCTCCTCCTGCATATGCTCCGGATCATCCTCATCGATCGTCTCCAGCACTTCATAGGCCTCTTCGATCAGATTCTTCCTCAAGGAGCTGTGAGTCTGCTCGCGGTCCCAAGGACATCCCCCCGGACTCCGCAAAATATCAACAATCTCATGCAGCCGCGCAAAGCTCCTGATTTGAAGCCTGTCATCCTCGCTCCGCGGAACGTAGATGAGCGAGAGATTCCCGTAATCCTCGATGCGGTCAAGCTCGTACAGAGGCACCTTCACAATCTGCTCCTGTCCTTCTACGCCCAGAGCGTGGCCGACTACGACCTCGTAGTCTTCCGGGTATAACTCCATCAGGCTGAGCTTCACATCCGAGGCCGTAAACGTATCGTACACTTGGCCGATCAACGTATGCAAATGCGGCTTTAAATCCTGCATCGCCAGCCCGGCAGCATCCAGCAGCTGGAATCCTTCAATCGGGTCAAACCCCAGCTGCGCGAAGGCTTCGTCCAGGAAGCTTTCCCCGCCTACGATCTCCAGCCCGATTCCCTGCTCCGGGCAGCGTTCCTTGAGCAGCTTGACCGTAGCCTCCGCCACCATCGGATGGCCCGGGACCGCATAAGTAATGGCGGCTCCGTCCTTGGATGCTGCTTCAATTAGCCGGTCTGCGATTTCCCTGTAAACGGAAGGAAAATCCTCCTTCGCTTCATAAACGCTGTCAAACGAATCAAAGGCAACGCCTGATTCCGCCAGCCAGTCCAACACCGGATGATCCTTCGTCCGCACGTACAGCTTGTCCGCCTGCTGCAGTTTCTTCAAATTGCCTAAGGTCAGCCGATCGGGATCCCCTGATCCCAAACCTACGACCGTGATCGTTCCTTTCATATTTGCATTCACTCCCCGGCGCTCCCATTGTCATGTGGACACTGATCCAATACGACCACTATAACACTTGTACGCGGCCAGCACCAAATTTTGCGGGCTGGCGTTGTGATCGGCCGCCCGGCGCGGTGAAAGCCGGGACGCCGCCGGTGCTGAAGCTGGCGGCCATAGCCACCGGCAGGCCACTCCCGCGGTGCCCCGGCCATCCGGCGGGCGGGCAGCAGCAGGGCCCGGCAGGTGCTAGGACTGCCGGGGGAGCAGGCGCAGCTTGCCGAGCATGGCGGCAAGCCTTGGGCCAATGCGGGGCAGCGCAGCCAGCTCCGCCCCGGTAATCAGCCGCAGGCGCAGCGCTGCGGCCAGGAACACGGCGGCGCCCAACAGCACGCCGCCGAGACTTTCGGCGGCCGCGCCAAGCCGGCCGCCGCCAAGCCCTGCGGCAGCGAAGCCCAGCCGCAGGAGCAGCACCGCCGCTGCCATGGCCGAGAGGCCCAGCAGCGGCTGCCACAGCGCCGTCCGCAGCGACGGCGCAAACCCGAGGCGCCGCGCCAGCAGCGCCAGGTTCACGGCCGCCGCGAGTCCGTACGCGGCGATGCCGGCGAGGGCCGCGCCGCTGACGCCCAGCTGCGGCACGAGCAGAACGTTCAGTGCCGCCTTGAGCACCGCGGCGAGCACCATGGTCAGGGCTGGGGCCTTCACCGAACCCAGCCCCTGCAGCAATGCGGCAGAGACCGTAGCCATAGCCGCCGGTGCTGCCGTGAAGGCCAGCCAGAGGAGCGTGTCGCTGCCTGTGTTATTTTTGTACAGCATAATATTGATCGGCTCGGCAAGCACGCCAAGACCGACGGAAGCGGCGCAGCCAATCAGCCAGAACCAGCGCAGAGCTGTTCCGGCCTGTCCGGCAGCTGCACGCAGCTCGCCTTTGTATTTCAGCTCCGCCATAGCGGGAATAAACAGGACAGATAAGGAGGCCGCCATCATATTGATCAGCTGAACGAGCGGAATCCCGCGGTTATAAATGCCGATCTGCTCCATGACCGACAGGCCTCCCTCTTCAAGCAGCCTTGGCAGCGTGAACGTATCCACCAGACTGAGGAGCGGCACCGCGAGAGCCGCAAGGCAGATCGGCAGGGCATAAGCCAGCAGCGGCCTCACCATCCGCGAGCCACGGAAGGACTCGGCCCCTTGGCTGCCGGCTGCTTCCCTTTCGTCTCTTATCCCTGTAATGCTTGTAATGTCTGTTTTGTCTGCGTTTGTTTCGTTTGTTTTATTTGTTTCGGTTGTTTTGCCTTTTATGCCTATTTTGTTTATTTCGTCTGCTGTGCTTATTTCGCCTGTTTGACCTTTACCTACCCCATGTCCCATCTGTGCTTGCCCAGCGCTGCCGTCGTTCAAAGAGCGGCCCCTTGTGCTGTTCTGGGGCTCTGCCTTCCGGTTTGCCCTTCTCCAGAACAGGAGCATGGCCACAAGACCCGCTGCTCCGCCGGCCGCCGAGCCAAGCATGGCCCCTCCAGCGATCGAAGCATTGGAAGCGTTAAGTGAGGTCAAATAAAGCAGCAGCGCGATCATCGTTGCCACCCGGACCGCCTGCTCAATCACCTGCGAAACGGCGGTTGGCAGCATATCCTGCCGTCCCTGGAAATAACCTCGCAAGGCCGCCGATGCAGGGACAAACAGCAGGGCCGGTGCCGAAGCCTGAAGCGCCGGAACCAGCTCCGGACTGCCGATCCAGCCTGCCACCCAGTCAGCACCGAAGAACAGCAGCGCGCTCCCGACCAAGCCGAGCGCCATCATGATAATGGCTGAAATTTTCAGAATCTCCCGAGCGCCCCGTTCATCCTGATCGGCCTCTCGTTCCGCTACAAATTTCGAGACTGCGGCCGGGAATCCGGCTGTAGCCAAAGTAACCAGCAGCGTATAAAAAGGATAAACCGTGTTGTAAATGCCAAATACACCGTCTCCGCCCAGATTCTGCAGCGGTATCTTCTGCAGGGTGCCGAGCAGCTTGGAGAGGATGGCTGCAATACCGAGCAGCGCCGCTCCCTTTAACAGCTTCGAAGCCGTTGATGATTCTTTCATGGTCCTCTTCCCCGTACGGTCCGGCACCCTGATGTGAGCTAAGCCGTCCGCCTCTTATAATGGTTTCTTGTTCATAGAGTACAATTGTGTTCATGAATGCCAATGTCCATTATAAAAGGTTTTGCGGGCAGGCAAAAGGTTACTCAGGCATCAATAGTTTCTCTGGTATGAAAAGGGTGCCTCTGCGTACAAAAGGTTCTCAGCCATGCAATAGTTCCCCGGGCATACAAAAGCTCCCGCATCCGGTTCTTCCTTTACAGGAAAACGGGCAGGAGCTATCTCGTTACATGCAAGCCTCCTACTGCTCCATTTGCTTCGCGAGGAAGCCCGCAGCTGTTTCGGCCATTTTCGTCTCCAGCTGAGACATTTTTACGGATTCATCTTTATTGAGCAGTACGACGGTTCCAATCGGGTCCCCGCCCGCTATAATTGGAGCGACGACAAAGGTGGAGACTTTCTCGGCATGATCTTTGCTGATTTCATAAGTACCCGTATTGGTTTCGATGACTGATTTGCGGCCGTCCATGCAGTTCTCGAGCAGCATCCCTACCTGTTTGTCCAAGTATTCCTTCTTGGACGCCCCCGCAACCGCAATGAGCGTGTCCCGGTCTGAAATAAGCGTAATATGGCCTGTGCTTTCATATAGGGATTCTGCATATTCTTTGGCAAAATCGCCGAGTTCACCAATCGGTGAATATTTCTTCAAAATCACTTCTCCATCCCGATCCACAAAGATTTCCAGCGGATCTCCTTCACGAATCCTGAGGGTCCGGCGGATTTCCTTAGGAATAACCACCCTTCCGAGATCATCAATGCGGCGCACTATACCAGTAGCTTTCATAACATGTTGCCTCGCTTTCTTAAGAAGTATTGGACTACTGTGTAGACGTGAAGCTTTAGCAAACGCACCGGGGTGCTATTTGTTTTTGAGTAAATACAGACCATAACTTCAGGACGCCCGAACGCTTCCGGTATCCAGCCAATTCGCCGCCCTGTGCAGGGAGCCTGTTTTTTGACGTCTTACCGGCTCATTAGAAGTTCCAAGTTTGGTTAAATTCTTGACCATAGTATTCATCTGTTCCCATTTCCTTATTCATCAGCCTGATAATCGGTAATGTCTCTCCAGGATGACAAAAAAGGACGATACCAACAGGGTAAACTGGTACCCATAGACTGGACACTTTGAAAAAAAGGTGTCTGGGCTATGGGTACTTTTTGTATACTGGAAGAGGCAATGGAGGGGATGACATGAGTAAGAAACATTTTAACCAAGCAGAGCGCAAGGCTTTATCTAAAAATCTATATATCGCTAAGGTTAGCGAAAAATCATTAACATACACAGATGAATTTAAACGCCTTTTCATCGATCAGTATCTGTCAGGGAAAACACCTAGAGAAATCTTTGAGACGGCTGGATTTGACGTGTCTCTCATCGGCATGACGCGGGTGGAGCAGTGCGCAGATCGTTGGAAGAAGGCCTACGAACGGGATGGGATTATCGGACTCACCGACTCCAGAAGAGGGGCTTCAGGACGTCCACGGCAAAGAGAGCTTACACCTGCTGAAATCATGGCCAAACAAGAAGCGAAAATCAAACTTCTCGAGTCGCAGATTGACTTGCTAAAAAAGTTCGACAAGAACGAAAGGAGGCTATGCTTAGAGAAAAACAATCCAAGCGAAAGTCATAGATTTGAATGGATTCATCAAGCAATGAACCAGGGATTTAAGCGGATGACCCGGTATTTTTGTGAGCTCCTAGGGGTCTCAAGATCTGGCTACTATCATTACCTGCAAACCGCGGATGTACGCATCAAACGAGCTCAAAAAGATGAGGAAAGCGTAAAGTGGGTGAAGAAAGCCTTTGATCGCCGAGGTTTCAAGAAAGGAGCTCGCTCCATCAAGATGACCTTAGAGAATGAGTTTGGCATTGTGTATAACCTCAAACGGATTCGCAGACTCATGAAAAAATTCAATATCGTCTGTCCTCACCGGAAACCCAATCCCTACAAACGAATGGCCAAAGCCACTCAGGAGCACCGGACCGTGCCCAATCTTTTGCAAAGAGATTTCCGAAAAGAAATCCCCGGTCTCGCCCTGCTCACGGACATCACCTATCTACCTTATGGATCTTCCCAAATGGCCTATTTATCCACCTTACTGGATGCTTCCACAGGCGAAGTTTTGGCTCAACATCTCTCGGACCGAATGACGCTGGATTTAGCAGCTGATACCGTAGAAAAGTTGATGAAGCAAAAGCGGCTTAAACTGCCTAAAGGAGCTTTTATCCATTCCGACCAGGGCAGCCACTATACAAGCCCAGCCTTTCAAAAGCTGCTCAAGAAGTACAAGCTTGGCCAGTCGATGTCCAGACGCGGTAACTGTTGGGATAACGCTCCGCAGGAGTCTTTCTTTGGTCATCTCAAAGACCATGTGGATCACCATAGCTGTACAACCTTCGAGAGCCTCAAACAGGAAGTAAACCGATACATACAGTATTACAACAACCACAGATATCAATGGGGACGTAAAAAGATGACTCCTGTACAGTACAGGAATCATCTTTTATCTGCGGCTTAAAACCACAAGTCCCTTTTTTACAAGTGTCCTTGACAAAGGGTACAGTTCAAGGGTATCGTCCTTTCGAATTCGGGATAACAAATATACGTTTAAAGCCTGTCCTTTGTTACCTGGACCTATATTACTTCGACGGAGCCGGAGAAGCCGGCACTTCCGGAGCTGCGCTCTCAGCAGGCGCTTCCGAAGCGCTTGTTCCGCTTCCAGCGTCAGCGCTGGCAGCTGGATCAGCCACTTTAGGCAGGTCGATTTTCTTGATAATTTTGTTCTCCAGATCGCCGGACATGAACTCGTCCAGCTTCTGAGAGCCGATTGTATTCTTGATGGTATCCTTCTGCTCAGCCGTCAAATCCTCATATGTTTTGGCCTGGCGGGATTCTACGCGCATCACATGGTAGCCGTAGCTGGTTTCAACAGGATCGCTGATCGTATTAAGCGGAAGCGTCAGCGCCGCCTGCTTGAACTCATCCACCCAGGTGCTGACTTGAGTATCGGCATAAAGACCGCCGTTATCCTTGGAGCCCGGATCTTCCGAATACTGCTTCGCGAGATCGGCAAAGTTCTTGCCGCCGTCCGCATCCAGCTTTGCTTTAACTTCTTTAGCCAGCTTCAGAGCGTCTTCTTTCGAACGTTCTTGACCTTCGGCATCTTGGAAAGTAATCAAAATATGGCGTACAGACGCAACTGTATAATCGTCTTTAGTGGATTCAAACTGCTTCTTCACTTCATCATCCGTCACTTTTGACGTTTCGGCTTGTACAACAGTGAAGATACGGACCATGTAATCCTTAAATTGCTGCTCAGTCACATTTTGTTCCTTCAGCATGTTCGCGAAGGCTTCGTCTCCAAGCTGCGTCTTGAACTGCGAGAGCTGGGTATCGGCCAGTTTAGCGCCTGCTTCCTTCTCTTTATCTTCGGCTTTGGAGGCCAGGTACTTATATGCGATTTCCTGCTTCAGCAAATATTCACGGAAATCATTATTGGACGCGTATTGCTCCATCTCAGGGGAAAGAATCAACATAATCCGCTGTTCCAGGTCGTATTCGCCTTCCGTAATCTCGCCGCCGTCGTAAGTAGCGACCACTTTGCTGCTGTCTGCCGTACTTCCGCCGTTCGCGGAGCTGTTCGAGCTTCCTGGTGTATTGCTTGCTTCGTCCTTCTTACTGCATCCTGCCAATACCACGGAAAAGCTCAGTACGGCTACCAGAGCAATAAACGCGATTTTCCAGGAACGCCTCTTATTTTGCAACATCTTGTAGTTCCCCTTTCGATTTGAATACCGGTTGTAAAGAGCCCAGGAACTTCTCAAGCAGTTCAAGCATCTCCTTGTCGTCCATTCCTTTGGCCTTGATGTGAATTTCTAGATCAGGCCCTTGAGTAAATTGTACACGTCTTCCATACTGATTGCCAACCTCCGCCAGCTTGGAAAGAGCCATATCCTTGACTTTTTGCGGATAAAATTTCAGAATCACGTCATCACCGCGCCGGTTCATTGACTCAATGCCATAAGTCCTGCCATAAATCTTCAGGCGGGCGGCCGCAAGCAGATTGCTGACTGCCGCCGGGGGCTCGCCAAAGCGGTCCAGCAGCTCATCGGCAAGCTCCGAAACTTCCTCAAAGGTGGTAACGGCTGCGGTTTTCTTGTAAATTTCAATCTTCTGCACGCTGTCATAGATATATTCAGGCGGCAGATAAGCGTCGATCGCCAGATCGAGCGTGGTGTTCCACTTCTTGTCTTCCGGTTCTTCTTCTCCAAGCATCGTAACTTTCCGCTTCTGAATTTCTTCAGCGAGCATCTGCGAATAAAGATCAAAACCGACAGAGGCGATAAAGCCGTGCTGTTCCGCTCCAAGCAGGTTGCCTGCTCCGCGGATCGACAAATCGCGCATGGCGATCTTGAAGCCCGAGCCCAGCTCGGTAAATTCCTTGATCGACTGGAGACGTTTCTCCGCGACCTCGGTGAGCGATTTGTCCCGCTGGTAAGTGAAGTAAGCGTAGGCAATCCGGTTGGAACGTCCTACACGTCCTCTCAGCTGGTACAGCTGGGACAAGCCCATTTTATCAGCATCATGCACAATAAGCGTATTGACGTTTGGAATGTCTACACCGGTCTCAATGATGCTGGTGCTGACGAGCACGTCATATTCTCCGTCCAGGAAATCGAGAATGGTCTTCTCCAGCTCCTGCTCTGACATTTGCCCGTGCCCGATGCCGACTCTGGCCTCTGGGACCAAAGCGGAAATTTGAGCGGCCATCTCCTGAATGCCCTGTACGCGGTTGTACAGGTAATACACCTGTCCGCCCCGGGCCAGCTCGCGTTCGATCGCTTCACGCACCAAAGCCTGGCTGTGCTCGACCACATAGGTCTGCACAGGGAAACGGTTCTCCGGCGGCGTTTCGATAACCGACAAATCGCGTACGCCCAGCATGGACATATGCAGCGTTCTCGGGATCGGCGTTGCGGTCAATGTCAGCACATCCACGTTCACCTTGAGCTTCTTCAGCTTCTCTTTATGCGTAACGCCGAAACGCTGCTCTTCGTCCACGATAAGCAAACCAAGATCCTTAAACACAAGATCCTGGGATAATAGACGGTGGGTTCCGATCACGATATCCACCGTACCCGCCCGAACGCCTTTAATCGTCTCGTTCTGCTCTTTACGGCTCCGGAATCGGCTGAGCACCTGAATATTAAATGGATAATCGGCAAAACGTTCGCGGAACGTCTCATAATGCTGCTGAGCCAAAATGGTGGTCGGAACCAGAATGGCAACCTGCTTGCCTTCGATCGCTGCCTTGAAGGCAGCCCGAATAGCCACTTCGGTTTTGCCGTAGCCCACATCGCCGCACAGCAGGCGGTCCATCGGACGTGTCTTCTCCATGTCCTTTTTAATTTCTTCGATCGCCCGGAGCTGGTCGCGTGTCTCCTCGTAAGGGAACATGTTCTCGAACTCCCGCTGCTCCGGCGTATCTTTGTCAAAGCCGTAGCCTTAAGTAGCCTGTCTCTCGGCATACAGCTTGATTAGATCGTCCGCAATGTCCTCCACAGAGGAACGGACTTTATTTTTAACCCGGGTCCATTCGTTGCCGCCCAGCTTATAAACCTTCGGCTCCTTATCCTCTGAACCGACATATTTCTGGATCAAGTCGATCTGGTCGATCGGTACCGAAAGCTTGTCGCCCCCGGCGTACAGAATGTGCATGTAATCCTTATGGATGCCATTAATCTCCAGCGTACCGATGCCCATATACTTACCGATGCCATGATTCTGGTGAACCACGTAATCGCCGACCTTAAGCTCGGTGTAGCTCTTGATCCGCTCGGCATTGTCCATACTGCGGCCGCCCTTGCGGACCTTCCGCTGCTTCTGGGAGAACATCTCGCCTTCCGTAATGACAACCAGGTGGGCCGCCGGCAGCTCAAAGCCCGTCTGCAGATTGCCTTGCAGTATGGCCGGCTCGGGAATGCTGTAATCCTCCAGCACCCGAATCATCCGGTCCTTCCGCTCGGCCGTGCTGGCCAGCATAATAATTTCGGCTCCGCTCTTCTTCCAGCGTTCCATTTCGGATTTAAGCACGTTCATCTGGCCATGGAAATCCTGCATCCCGCGGGTTACGAAGTTCAGAATATTCTGCGGCTGCGTATGCGGCACCTGGCGCAGAAAGATCGACAGGAAGAGCGTCTGGAAAGGACGGTGATACAGCACCTTGTCACTGTGGACGGACAGCGGAAGCTCCGGAAGGCTTTTTCCATTCTGGAACAAATGCAGGTTCCACTCCGCTTCATCGCGCTCCAGCTGCTTGGCGGTCTCCAGAAGTCTGGCCGGCTCATCCAGGATGAGCAGCGTATCTTCGGACATATAATCAAATAACGTCTTCTGTTCGGGATAGATCAAGGAAATATATTTATAAATATCTGCAAAATAAACGTGCTCGCGCAGCATCTCCATCTCGCGGGAGATTTCCCCCTGCAGGAGACTTTTGGCCTGCCGGTCCGTCATTTTCTCCAGCTGTGCGGACAGCTTCCGGTCCACCTGCTCCGCAGCCCGTTCCAACCGCTCTGCATCAGCAATCAGTTCTTTGCACGGGGTAATAAAGATGTCCTTCACCTGCTCCACTGACCGCTGGTCGGCAGGGTCAAACACCCGGATGGAATCAACATCTTCATCAAACAGCTCAATCCGATAAGCCAGACCCGTAGGGGACATAAGCGGATAGAAATCGATGATGCCGCCCCGTACGCTCATCTCACCGCGGGATTCCACCCTCTCTACACGTTCATAACCAAGCTCAATCATCTTGGTCAGGAAGGCTTCAAGCCGCAGGGTACCGCCTAACTGGACCTGGATTCCGGCTCCCGCCATCGCTTCCGGTGCAGGGAGCAGTTTACGTACCCCCGAATAAGGCACGACAATAATGCCGCGGAACCCTTGGGAGGCCTTCAGCAGCACGTCTATACGCTGGGACAGCGTTTCTGGCCCTGAGATGGCCGATTCCGCAGCAACCAGCTCGTTAGCTGGATAAAGCAGCACCTGATTGGATGATAGCGCTTCCTGTAAATCATCTGCGATCTTCTGGGCTGAGAACATATTATGGGTCACAACGAGCAGTGGCCGCTGCGTCTGTTCATGAAGGGCAGCCAGCATAATCTGTCTGGAGGAACCGGATAATCCCGAGACGAGCTGCTCCTTCATTCCGGCTTCAATGCCGGCCGTCAGCGATCCAAAGTCGGTATCTTTAGAAAAAGCCTTAATGAGTGCTTGTAACAAAAGCCGCACCTCTCTTATTAGCCGTGATAGGCATACTCATACTCTCGTGTTAGCAGCCTTCTTAGTTTTCTATTTATAACTAACCAAAATAAGCCTCAGCAAAAGGGCCAAGGCTCTATAAACAACCGTTCCTGAATTCATGCATTTGTTCCAAATTCTAAAGGTTAAACGGAAGCTCTCCTATCTATCAGCTTCCGCTAAGCCATACCGTTTGGACCAGGCAGACTTATCTACTGCAGCGGGCTGGCCACCAGTAGCAATTCGGGGTTCATCGTCATCGCTTCCGTACAGTAATCGCACGTAACGCGCACCGTAACATCCCCATTGGAATCATACGCTATTATATCTCTACGTTCTTCGGGGGTCAAGGCGGTAAAGCCCAGCTGACCTTCCGATACGAAAGGGGAATCAATCCGCCCTATCGAGGTTTTACAGTGTCTACAAACGTAATGTACTGCCATTTATATGCCTCCTGAAGGTTCATTTATACCTTCATTATGCCCGGAGACACTACTTACTAGCCGTCTGCGTATAGGTTTAACGGTTAAATTTGGCCATCGTTTGCTCGAAAGTCGACTGAAGACTGAACTCTAGCGCATCGCACGTCTGCTCAATCGAAGACTTTAACGCTTCCGATTCCTGTTTAGGGAAGGTACCGAGTACGTAGTCAATAATGGCATATCCCGGTTCAGGTCTCGAAATGCCCATCCGAACGCGGTTAAAGGTTTGAGTACCGGTATGCTGAATGATCGATTTGATCCCGTTATGGCCGCCGGAGCTGCCCTGATAACGTAGCCTGATCTTGCCTACTTCCGTGTCCAGGTCATCATAAACGACGATTAAATCCTCGAGTGAAACCTTATAATAATCCATGAAGGCTCGAACAGCTTCTCCCGATAAATTCATAAAAGTCATCGGTTTAATCAGGTACACTTTGGTACCGGCAATCTTGCCTTCGCCGATCAACGCTTTGCATTTGCTCTGCTTGATCGCGATTTGATGACGGTCCGCCAAGGCATCCAAAGCCATCCAGCCGATATTATGACGTGTCTTCTCATATTTGGAACCCGGATTGCCGAGTCCTACGATCCATTTCATCGCTTTACAATCCTTTCTTAAACAGATAACGTATCCTCCCAGGGAAAACCTGTTAATCCCCGCTCATTGTTTGGTACAATAAGTAAAACAAACCGGAGATGGGCATTTGATTCAGAAGAAGGTGAAGACGTATCCTGTCAGCATTTGGTTCAGAACTTATTGTAGATTCCCATTTCGATGAACATCTTAAACATGCTATTCCTGTCCAGATTTACTACAAAGGCGTGCACGAACAAATCGGCCGGATTACGGCTTATGACCGTTTCTTTGCCGAAGTGGAAGGCACCCTTTATAACCGGAAAATGTTCACTTTTATTTCAAGACCGGGTTATTGAATGGCCAGGCATGCAGCAAGAATGTCTTCTCACGTCAATATAGGGGCTAATCCTCCCGCTGGGGAAGATTAGCCCCTGTTTGCTGCCTTCTATTCGATTTCAAACAGCTTGCTGATCGACAGTTCTTCGTGAACCCGGATAATGGCTTCGCCCATCAGCGGAGCTACAGAAAGAACCTTCAGCTTGCTGGTCGGATTCGGATGCGTGATCGGAATCGTGTCGGTCACCACCACTTCTTTAAGCGGCGAGTTCTCCAGACGTTCCATAGCCGGTCCGGACAGCACCGGATGGGTACAGCAGGCGTAAACCTCTTTCACGCCGCCTTCTTTAAGCGCATTAGCACCCAGCACGATTGTGCCGGCTGTGTCGATAATATCGTCCACCAGAATCGCGGTTTTGCCTTCAATGTGGCCGATGATGTTCATGACCTCACTCACGTTAGGCTCCGGACGGCGTTTATCGATAATGGCAAGCGGAGCATTCAGGAAGTCTGCCAGCTTGCGCGCTCTGACCACGCCGCCGTGGTCCGGTGAAACAACAACCGGATTTTCGATATTTTTGGAACGGAAATACTGGGCCAGAATTGGAACACCCAGCATATGGTCAACCGGAATATCGAAGAAGCCCTGGATCTGCATCGCATGGAGATCCATCGTAATCACGCGATGTGCGCCAGCTTTCTCGATCAGGTTCGCCACGAGCTTTGCTGTAATCGGGTCACGGGAACGGGCTTTACGGTCTTGACGGGCATAACCGTAATAAGGGATCACGACATTGATACTTTTGGCTGAAGCACGCTTAAGAGCATCAACCATAACCAGCAGCTCCATCAGATTGTCGTTAACCGGGGCACAGGTGGATTGGACAACATAAACGTGTGAGCCCCGTACGCTTTCGGAGAGCTTAACCTGAATCTCGCCGTCGCTGAAGCTGGTTATGTTGGAATCGCCCATGGGAATTCCGATATAATCCGCGATTTGCTGCGCCAGCTTGGGATTAGAGTTACAGGTGAATATTTTCAACTTCGAATCAAAATAAGTCATAGAATAAAAACCCTCCGTGCTGTATAGATTGCATGTCTACAATCTTGTAAGGTCATTAGAAAAATCAGTACTGCAAAAGCTGCTCCGACGCAGGCGACGTCCACCTAAAAATGGCTTCTTATCTTACTTCTTATCTTGTGTTTCTTTCTTGGCTTTGGCGCGAGCCCGAATTTTATCAGCATAACCGGGTTTGTTCTCCTGGCGCTGACGGGCAATAGCCAAGTCATTATCCGGCACAGATTGGGTGATGGTCGATCCGGCTACTACATAAGCTCCCTTGCCGATCTTGACCGGCGCAATCAAGTTAACGTTGCTGCCGATAAAGGCTTCATCGCCAATTTCAGTAATGGATTTATTATATCCATCGTAGTTCACGGTTATCGCACCGCAGCCGATATTGACATTCTCGCCTACGGTTGCATCGCCCACATAGCTCAGATGCGAAACCTTCGAACCATTGCCAAGCTTGGCATTCTTGATCTCCACAAAGTCGCCGACTTTAACCTCTTGGCCAAGCACACTGCCGGGACGAAGGTAGGCAAACGGTCCAACGGAAGTGGATGCCCCCACCTCGGCCTCGATCAGAACGGACTGTTTGATTGAAGCACCGTTATGAATGACACTGTTCTCAATCTGGGTCTGCGGCCCAATGACACAATCCTCGCCGATTTTGGTATTCCCGCTCAGGACGGTCCCCGGATAAATCACCGTATCGGCGCCAATTTCGACATCTGCCCCGATATAAGTGGAGCTTGGATCAATCAAGGTCACTCCACCGATCATATGGCGTTTGTTAATGCGAACGCGCATATAACCTTCCGCTTCGGAAAGAGCCACACGATCGTTAACCCCGATTGATTCGGCATAATCCGCAGTCATATAAGCGGCTGCTTTCTCACCTTGCGAGACCAGGATTCCGATCACGTCTGTCAAATAATACTCCTGCTGGGCATTGTGATTCGTAACCTTGTCAAGAGCATCAAAGAGCTTTGCGTTGTCGAAGCAATACGTGCCCGTATTGATTTCCTTAACAAGGTTCTCCTCCTCGGAGCAATCCTTCTGCTCAACGATCCGGTTCACATGGCCCGATTCATCGCGGATAACGCGGCCGTAGCCATGAGGTTCATCTATGGAAGCTGTAAGCACGGTTGCTGCCGCGCCCGTTTGTTCATGATGCACGAAAAGAGCCTCAAGTGTTTCCGGCGTCACAAGCGGCGTATCTCCGCAAACGATAACGGTTGTTCCGTTCTCGCTTCCAAGGAGCTCTTTCGCCTGCTTCACGGCGTGACCCGTTCCCAGCTGCTGCTCTTGTAATACGTACTCTGCTTTTGTTCCCAGATAGGTCTTGACGGCTTCCGCACCGTGGCCCACGATAACAACTTTCCGCTCGCAGCTGACTTTATCCACGGCATCCAGCACATGTCCAACCATAGGTTTACCACAGACAGGATGGAGCACCTTATATAGTTTCGATTTCATGCGCTTGCCCTGCCCTGCGGCAAGAACAATGGCTAATCTTTTCAAGTCCCCGTCCTCCTTCTCTTAAAACTCCATACTGAATATATCTCATTCTGCATAAAAAGAAAAGAGACCCCCATGCATGGCCTCTTCTCTTGAACCCCAATTAAGTTAAAAAAATAACGGCAGAAGGTTAGTTAAGCTCCTTCTTCAATGACTTCTTCCTCCAGCGCGGCTCGCTCGTATTCGGCAAGCACTGCAGCTTGGATCTTCTCACGTGTCCCGGAAGAAATTGGATGCGCGATATCGCGGAATTCACCATCCGGAGTACGTTTGCTTGGCATAGCCACAAACATCCCGTTGTTTCCATCAATGACACGAATATCATGAACCACAAATTCATTGTCAATTGTAATGGAAGCAATTGCTTTCATTCTACCTTCCGAGCTCACTCGGCGGAGTCTTACGTCCGTAATTTGCATGTGTGTTCACCACCTTTTTCCAAATGAGACTTGGTGTAATATTCCACACTGCAATCCGAATTCCTCTTTTTTAAACGAACAAATTACCCTAAATTCAGGAATTTTTTTTGAATACCGAACTTTTCGACAAATTCCGTCCGATTCCGATAGGATTCTCGGTATTTCTTGCCATTTCTTTGTTCAAGCGCTTTCTTGCTATACCCAATCGAAATAATTACCGGGATGAACAGTAACACTTTTGTTCTTGGCATCCACCGCGCCCAGCGAAGCCAGCGACACATATTCCTCCAGCAGCCGCTGTTCCGTATCTATGGCGCCCGATTCGACCAGAACGCCTACACCGGCTACCGTGGCGTTGAATTCAGCCAGCAGATCGACCATCCCCTGTACCGTGCCGCCCGCTTTCATGAAATCGTCCACGATCAGAACCCGCGATTTCTCTTTCAGCGCTCTTCTCGACAAGGTCATCGTATGCAGGCTCTTATGAGAGCCGGAAACGTAGTTGATGCTGACCGCCGATCCTTCCGTCACCTGATGGTCCCGTCTGACCAATACAACCGGCAGATTCAATTGAGCCCCAATAGCATAAGCGAGCGGGATCCCTTTCGTTTCCACGGTCATGACCACGTCGATCTCCCGGCCCCCGAAGACGGTGGCAAACAGCTTGCCCGCTTCATTCATCAAACCCGGCAGACCCAGCAGGTCAGACATATATAAATATTCCCCCGGAAGTATGCGGTCCGGTTCGGATAACATTTTGCACAATTGGCCGATAAAAGCTTCCGCCTGCTCCCGTCCGATCCTAGGAATAAACTTGACGCCTCCCGCGGCTCCCGCCAGCGTCAGCAGTTCCCCCATACCGTCCTCTTCAAACACTTCCTTGATGATCGCCAGGTCTTCGCTGATCGAAGACTTAGCGGCTCCGTAACGGTCGGCAAAAGTGGTAAGCGGAATCAGCTGATGAGGCCGGGTGAGCAGATATTCTGTCATCTCGACCAAACGCGCGCTTCTTTTTAACTTCTTCACGAAAGACCCCTCGCTAAAATCCGAATATTTTAAAGAAAGAATACCATTTTTGTACGGGTTTATCAAATCAATTTCCGGATTTTAGGTGAAGAGGGCTTCACGTAAGAAGCCTTACCGCGTAAACTTCTTTGCAAAAACCCCGTAATCCGTTATAAATTCGGGCTACTTTAGCCTCTTTAGAAACAAGTCCAAACACCGTTGGTCCGCTTCCAGACATCAGTACCCCATCAGCACCCAGACGCTTCATCGTATCCTTGAGCTGCTGCACCTCCGGATGGAGCTGAAACGTGACGTCTTCGAGCACATTACCCAGCTCATGACAAACCTCAGTGAAAGACTGGTGGTCAATCGCTTGAATCATCGCTTTAGCGGAAGGATGCTTCTTAACCTGGTCCACTCTGAACTTGCCGTATACTTCTGCCGTCGAAACGTTGATCGGCAGTTTGGCCAATATAACCCAGCACTGCGGCGGGTTATTAAGCGGGGTAAGCACCTCGCCTCGGCCCGTGGCCAAAGCCGTACCTCCTGTAACGCAGAAAGGCACGTCGGAACCAAGCTCCGCGCCCAGGATTTGCAGCTCCTCGTCGCTGATGCCCAGGTTCCACAGACGGTTCAAGCCGCGAAGCGTAGCCGCGGCATCACTGCTGCCACCGGCCAGCCCGGCGGCGACCGGTATATGTTTATCCAAATGGATATAAACGCCGCTGCGGACGTTGTATCGTTCTTTAATCAGGCGCGCAGCCTGGAAAGCCAAATTTTTCTCATCGAGCGGAATATATCCGGCCTGGCTTGAAATAATAATGGTATCGCGCGGCAATGCGCTCATCTCCAGCCTGTCGGCCAGATCCACCATCGTCATCACCATTTCAACTTCATGGTAACCATCCGGTCTTTTATGTAATACATCCAGCATCAAATTAATTTTAGCCGGTGCCTTCTCATAAATCTTCAAGGCGTGTTCACCCACCTTCAGTCAGTCCAACTAAACAACTTAACATATTATAGGGAAAATGGCTTGGAAAGTCCATTTCTTTTGCAAACGCGGCTGAGCACGTCTTGTCCCCATTTTAACAGAAAGTGGGCGCCGCCCAAAATGACCCGTTATATCAACAAAAGCCTCCGGACTGGCCGGAGACCCTTTATCTCTTCAAACACCCTCGGCTTGCAGCGGCAAGGCCTTTACTTGCGCTCTGAAGCAGCCTTCTCGGCAAGCTCGATCGCCCGTTTCACCATATTGCCGGCATCCTTGGCTTTAATACCGCCCCAGCCCTCTTCCTGAACCGTGTCATAAAAACCAAGCTCCTTGGCAAGCTCTACCTTCAGGTTCTCGGACATGACGCTGCGTCTTCTTCGTGACATGTACGTTCTCCTCCTGACCATAGTGGAATATAGGACGTGTTCAGTATTTGCATTCCCCCGCCTGTCCTATACCCGGTAATGGCTGGCCTGACCTTCAGGCCGTTCGCAAGCCAAGAGGCAGACAAGAAAAAAACGGCCCTCAAGGGGCCGTCGCAAGTTATCTCATGCTGTCTCAGGAAAAAATCTGTGGTTCGTTTCCATCCTGGAACAGGGTCACTTCCACTGTTTCCGTCAGGACGTCCGCGTAACTGTAAGATACTCGTTTAAAAGTCTCTTGCTCCTCATCCAGCTTAACGATGAATACAGAGGGGTAGGTCTCTTCCAATATGCCTGTGCGCTCCACCGTCTTGCGACGGCCACCGTTCGCACGGAGCGTGATCTTCTGGCCTACATAAGCATCAAGACTGTGTTTGATATCGGACAAAGCGTTCTTAGCCATACCAGTAACCACCTCTTTCCTAAACCATTATAACACTGTCATTCACTAAAGTCAAATTTTATATTATATCAAGCCTAAAAGTTAGGTGTCAACGATTATTTTCATGAAAAATGAATGTAATGCCAAGAAAATTATCGCATTTTTTGGAACGGCCTTTATCGGGTGGAAAACAAAAAAAGAACCGGCTCTCAAGCCGGCTCAGTCCTATCCTTCTATTCACTTCTATTCACTTCTATTCTCTTTAGACCCCTGTCCTGAAGAGTATCTTTACATGACGGAAGGAACTACATTCAATTGGGACAAATCCTGAAATTTGGGCAGACCCACCCGGTAGCTGCCTCGCGTTTCGATTCCGCCTACCCCCTGAATGCCGCTGATCGTATGCTTCAATACATCCGTAATATGAATTGTGCCCCTTACGGACGTAAAGGCCGCCTTGGCGGCAATATAGACCGGATCAAGCGCATGAATCAGAATACGGCCTGGCGAGCTGGCAAAATTGGCCCCGGCCTGCAGCAGCGCTTCAAAATGAGACTGACAGGCCCCGGCTACGATGGTCAGCGAATCAAAATTGCGTTCATACTGGCGGGCAACTTGGATGGCCTCTACGAAGCTGCGGGAATTCTTATAGCTGGACAAGCTGTATAAGTCATTGTGAACCCTGTTCTTGAGGACCCCGTCATGACCGGTTATGACCACGATATCAGGTCTTACATTCGGCAGCAGACGGTAGAGAACATCCGCCATGGATTTCTCATTCACATAATGCCCCTGAGCGGGCACACGCAGCTTCTCGTACAGGTCCATGCTTTTCTTCAAGTAAAGCGGGTCGCCATCCAGATGAAGCACCTTACCCGGAACCTCAAAATACGACTGTGAAGAAACCTCGCTCGGTACAGCCGCGCGTTCAATGCCTAGCAAAGCCCGGTTTTGCTCCTCCAGCGATTTGCGCTCCTCATGCAGCCGCTGCAGGCCCTTCTCGGCTTTAATACGCGCTTCCTTGGCTCTGCCGGTCAGGATATCGCCTTTCACGGGAACCAGATCGTATACGGGCGCGTCAGCCAATAAACGGAACTCGGTCCCTTTAATGATTGCCCGGTTCCGTTCCAATGCCTCTACCCGGAAGGTTACATCCCTTCCATAGGATTGGCGGACAACCAAATCTCCTATATTCGTCAAGTCCATCACCTCTGAATCCATCCTATGGGCGTTTGAGGATAATGGTTCCTTTTCAGAGGTAAATTCAAGAAGAAGGGATCCTCTTAGCGGACTCCTGCTTCATGGAACACGTTGGACAAACGCGCGAACTCTTCAATGCTTAAAGTCTCCGCACGGCGGACAGGCTCGATATCAGCCAATGCCAGCAGCCGTTCGAGCTCTGTGCGGTCCTCTTTGGCGAAGAACCGGCTCTTTAGGTTATTCGAGATCGTTTTACGCCGCTGGGCGAAGGAAGCCTGTACGACCTCAAAGAAGAAAGCCTCGTCCCTCACTTCAACCGGCCGTTCCTGTCTGACTTTAAGGCGAATCACCGCCGAATCGACATTCGGCTGGGGAATGAACACCGTGTGAGGCACCACGCAAACCAGCTCCGGCTCGCTGAAATATTGGACGGCAATACTGAGACTTCCATATTCCTTGCCTCCAGGAGCCGCAGCCATGCGCTCGGCTACCTCTTTCTGGATCATCACCACGATGTTCTCCAGCGGCAGCCTTTCCTCCAGCAGCTTCATCAGGATTGGCGTTGTTACGTAATAAGGCAGGTTGGCCACCACGCTGACCTGGGACACCCCGCCGAACTCCTCCTGGAACAGCTGCTTCAAATCTAGCTTCAGCACATCGCCGTGAACGACCTTAACATGTGAAAAAGGCTGCAGTACGTCGCCGAGAATCGGCAGAAGCCGCTGATCGATTTCCACAGCTACGACCTTGCCTGCGGCATCGGCAAGCTTCTCGGTCAAGGCCCCGATGCCCGGTCCGATTTCCAGTGCCCCTTTGGAGCTATCCAAATCCGCCGCTCCCACAATCTTGCCGAGAATATTTTGATCGATCAGGAAGTTCTGACCGAGGCTCTTTTTAAACTGAAATCCATATTTCTGAATGATCTCTTTCGTCCGCTTGGGCGTCGAGACCTCTTCTCTCCTGTTCATGTCCGTTATACTCCTTTTCCCTCCAATTGGCGCAGCGCATCTGCAAATTCCTCACGGCTGATTCGGAAGACCGACAGCCGTTTATAGAATTGCTTGCCGTTGCAGTAGCCGATGCCCAGCACCTCGCCCATAAACCGGCGTCGTTCCGATGCTCTCGGGTGGACAATGAGCCCTGCGGTCATTAAGTCCTCCCAGTCGATCTGGGCCTCCACCTGGGGAGCTTCGCTGCGCACCCGGGCCAGCGCTTCCCGTATCGCCTCCGGTGAGGCGTTTTCCACGCCGATGTCGCCTTTCTTGGTGGCGGCCGACTCCGTCAGAAAAGCGTGTTTGCAGCCGGGCACCTTGGCCGCCACAATTTTGCGTATTCGTTCGCCTGCGTGATCGGGATCGGTCAAGATGATCACACCGCGCCGCTCCTGAGCCAGCGCAATTTTGCGCAGCACTACCGGCCCGATCGCCGAACCGCCAGTTTCGATCGTATCCGCATCTACGGCCCGTTTAATGGCCACCGTATCATCTTTGCCCTCCACGACAATGACTTCCTTAATCATCTTCGGGTTCCTTCCTTCCATCCATCCATGAGGTTCTTCAATCGCACCCGATTTTATGCCAAACAAAAAGAAGAGGAATTCTCCTCTTCTGTATATCCTCTATGATTAACCTTATAATAGCGAATTCCCAAGTTAAAGTAAACGAATCAGTTCAGTTCAGGTTTGACAGGACCAATCACGTAAACCGTACGTCCCGTTTTACGGCCGAAGTTCTTTGCCGCTTTAATCGTATCGTAATAAACATCGATTTTGTTGCCTTTAATCGCTCCGCCTGTATCCTCGGCACGGCGGAAACCTAAACCTTCGATATAGACCCACCAGCCCAGCGGGATGACATTCTTATCGACGGCAATCGTTCTGCCTTCCTCAACGCGTGTGCCTGAAGCAGTCTTCGTGCCAATGCCGGCTTCCTCGGAAGAATAAGCGGTCATGGATACGTTCTTCAGCAGCTTTTTATATTTAAAGTTAATCCCGTTCTTCGTTACGGAATTTGTACCGCTCACGCTGACGGTATTGGCTTTGCGCGTAATGCTCGCTGCCAGCACCTCGGTTTTAGGCTCTTCTTTCTTTGTGCCTACCGCAATGACTTGAGGTTGTGCCGGCTTAGCAACCTCTTTGCTGACCCAACGCTTCGAGATCATTTCCCCATCCTGGAATACCTTCTCGATCGTATGGACAACCTGCCCTTTGCTGCCGGATTGAAGCATTTTCGTCTTGCCTTTCAGCAAGTTCGGGTCAGAAGTCTTTACTACCGTGTAAGGAACCTCTTCCGTTTGCTTCACCAATACTTTATTAACACGAACTACATGAATTTTCATGTTTGGCTTTACTTCAGCATCCAGTTCTGGGTAAATCTTATCCTGCCCGGAAAAGGGAATGCCCGAGCTCAGCAATACGCTTCTTACGGTGTCTTCCGTTGTATATGTCTGGCTGGCCGTTCCGTCAGCGATTAAAGTGACCCGTGCGGCGCGGTCGATGATGACCTTGTCGCCGTTCTTCAGCTCACTGTCCAGTGCCGGCGTTATTTGATCTTGAGATTTAAGTTCGATGTCCTGCTCGCTCAGGAGACCTTCCACATTCTCCTGCCGGGTTTGCACGGCCACTGCCTTGCCATCGATCATCAGCTGTACGCTTTTCTTGCCTTGGCTGTAGAGATAAGCAAGAAAAATCGATATAACTGCAACAGCTAGTATGGCATAGATTGCAATTTGACGAGCATTTTGATAACTCCACCGCAAAACGTAAGACATACTGGATGATGGTGATTCATGGGTTTCGTTGTTTCTTATAAAGCCCATTTCTTCAGTCCTCCTCCATAGCCCCGCCGTCCTAGGTCGATACAGAATACATATGACGCGACTATTTACCGATTTTTGTACGTAATCCGCCAAAATCGCGCGTTTTACGTATCCTTCCCCAGTCTGCCTCGGCCACATCAATTGCTGTTAAGAACACCATATGATGGCCCTATCGCATTTTATTCAAAACAAAAAAAGCCAACAAAAGAGTTAGAGGAACTCTTTCGTGGCTTCCGTTAATGTCTTGGATGCTAATAGGATGCACGAGGTTGCCTCTCTCATATACGCTTACGGGGTTAGCTGTCGGGTTCGGACGAATGAGAGACGTCCTATCTTGATTCACCCGCTCATGGCGGTTGATCGCAAATTCACCCCAAAGACTCACGTAAAGAAATCAAATGCATCGGCTTCGGCTTTATGTATTCATTCACGGCCTGCAAGCTCTGCATCGGTTCCCCCGTTCTCCCGAAGGAGATTCAGCGAGACTGGTTCATGGAACCAAAGGATCGAAGTGACGCAACGGCGTCAGCCAATTACGCAATTCGATTACTGAAAAGATTCTATCCTTTTTGGATACCGGTTGTAAAGGAGTAATCAACCACGTATTTAAAAATAAATGGTTAAAAATCTGTAATAATCAGCGATTTATTAATTAAAATTCTTTAATATGTCCCGAATGCTCCTTTTTTCACTCTTTTTGCTCCCGATTTCAGCGGATACCAAATCGTTCCAGCGCATTTCGGGTTGTCAGGCTTGCAATTTCTTCCAAAGTTACGCCTTTAAGCTCAGCGGCCGTTTCTGCTACCAATTTGACGTAACCGGACTCATTTCTTTTGCCCCGGAAAGGATGCGGAGTCAAATATGGAGCATCCGTTTCGAGCAATAAACGGTCATCCGGAACCTGAACGAGGACCTCTTTAGGTTGTCTGGCATTTTTGAACGTGATCGGTCCGCCGAACGAAAGATGGAATCCCATATTCAGACAAATTTTGGCGGTTTCCCAGCTGCCCGAGAAGGAGTGCATAATGCCTCCAACTTCGCTTGCTTTTTCCTCGCGTAAAATTTTGACCACATCTTCATGGGCATCGCGATTGTGGATCACGATAGGCATTTTCAGCTCTCTGGCCAGGCCGATCTGGCGGCGGAAAACCTGCTGCTGCACGTCTTTCGGCGACGTGTCCCAATGATAGTCCAGGCCGATTTCCCCGATCGCAACCACCTTCTCATGCTGGCAGAGCTCCGCAATCCATTCCAGGTCACCGTCTCTCATCGTGATGGCATCTACGGGATGCCAGCCGACAGCCGCGTAAATAAAATCATACGTTTCGGCAAGTTTCATCGTCGTTGGAATCGTTTCCCTATTGAATCCGACATTTACCATGCGGGTAACGCCTTGTTCAACAGCCCTCGCTATCACTTCCTCCCGGTCCCCGTCAAATTGTTCCGCATCCAGATGTGTGTGCGTGTCAAATAACATAGCTGAAATTCCTCCTTAAATGTTAAAAAAAGCTCGAATCTCTGCAGGCAGCTTGTCCTTAACGTTTTGAAGCTTATCCTGCGGGTAATATAGCTGGTAGCGGCCTCGGTGAATCCCGCTTATCGAACGAACGATATCGGAAACCTCGGAAATCTCCTTCAGCTGTTCCTGCCGGTCAAGCAGCAGAATTTGATTGGTCGTAAGTCCGTCCTCCGGTTTGAATATGTCATAAGGCAAATCCGCCGGCGAATCAATTTCCAGATCATATATAGGGTTCAAACCGGCTGCCTCGAAGGCCTGCCTGATTTCTTCAACGGACTCGCTGTCCGATTGTTCGATTTCTACATATTTATACAGATTCCGATTCATGAAACGCCCACATAAGTCTTTAAGCACGGCGTCTTCTTCATTTTGCCATTTTAAGAAAACGGTTTGGATCAGCGCTTCATCAAGCTGGAGATATTCCGCTACCGTCAGCTCCCGGGTAAACAGACCTGGAAGCGGGTCAAGCATCATTTTGAATGAATATCCGGATGCCCACAGCTCCTTGGCCCTGCGGAAAATCTGCCGAAGCAGGATCTCCGAGCTGCGCGTAACCGGGTGGAAATAAACCTGCCAGTACATTTGATAGCGGGCCATTAAATAATCCTCTACCGCATGCATGCCTGATTCCTTGACGACTACCCGGCCGTGAAACGGACGAAGCATCCGCAGAATCCGGTCAATGTCGATGGTCCCATAGTTTACGCCCGTAAAATAGGCATCGCGGAGCAGGTAGTCCATCCGGTCCGCATCGAGCGGGCTGGATACCAGGTTTACGACAACCGGTTTGTCGTAGTCCTTTCTAATTACTGCGGCCACCTTATCTGGGAAATTCTCCGAAATCTGCTTCAGCAGCCGGTTTACTTCCGTATCGCCGAGCAGGATTTTGCAGGTCCAGTCTTCGTGGTCCATTTCAAAAGCTTCCTCTATAGAATGCGAAAAAGGTCCATGGCCCAAATCATGCAGCAGCGCCGCGCACAAGGCCACCATCCGCTCTTCCTTCGGCCAATCGCTGTACCCGCTTCGTTCAAACTGGGAAATGATGCGCCGCGTAATTTCATAAACGCCCAAGGAATGGGAGAACCGGCTGTGCTCCGCCCCATGGAAGGTCAGAAAGGTCGTGCCCAGCTGGCGGATACGCCGCAAACGCTGAAATTCGGGCGTGTTGATCAAAGCCCAAATCAGCTCGTCCTGAACATGAATATAGTTATGTACGGGATCTTTAAATACTTTTTCCTCACCAAGCGGCTGCCGCATGAAGAATACCTCCTTTTTGTCGAAAAGAAATATCGTTTCGACATCATTTGTCGAATTATGTAGAATATTAGAATGATTTCTTGTATCCTTTACATTATCGGTATTTTTCAGAAAAACGTTGATAAATCACTGTTTTCCCCTCTTGCCAAATTTTAATTAAGGAATAGAAGCGCATATTTTCCATTAATAGGTTGACTATTATGGCAATGGTTGGTATTATGATTATCATAAAAGATAGAATCATGTCGAATAATGGCATTTTAAATTGATAGCGAGAGGGGCAATCATCGGTTATGATGAAATCAACAGGTATTGTAAGAAAAGTAGACGAATTGGGACGCGTTGTTATCCCTATTGAATTGCGCCGTACACTTGGCATCGGTGAGAAGGATGCCCTTGAGATTTATGTAGACGGCGAACGGATCATGCTCAAGAAATATGAACCGGCTTGCATCTTCTGCGGAAATGCAGAGAACGTCACTTATTTCAAAGGAAAAATTGTTTGTCACGAATGTCTTAGTGAAATGCCTACACCTGTGACAAATTAAGATTTATAGGTTATAATAGGTTTACTGAAAATTGTTAATTCTAACCTTTTCATATCTCCTTGTACCTTCCTTGGCATGAACCCGGCCAAGTGAAGGTCTTTTTTTTGTTCATATTCACAAATTTTTCTTCTATTATAACCCGCTTATAATAACGCATTGTAAATATCCCTTTTGGATACACCGCGGTCAGCTGCAGTTCTCTTCATCGCGTCCTTCCGGGGCAGCCCTTCCCGCTCATAATGCTCGACATGCTGCTCCAGAGTCAGCTCCTGCCACCAAAGCCCCTGCTGCTCCTCCAGTTCACCGGCTTGAATCCCTTCGACCACAAGGCAGTATTCGCCAAGCGGCGGATGCTCCTCCAGCCAGGCCAAGCAGGACTCAAACGTTCCCCGCGCCATCTCCTCATAACGTTTCGTCAGTTCCCTCGCCAGTACGATCCGGCGATTGCCCAAATGCTCCAGCAGGTCCTGCAGCGTCTTCACCACACGGTGCGGCGACTCGTACATCAATACCGTACCCTCATAGGATTGAAATTGGCTGATGGCACGTTCTCTTCCCTTCTTGTCCCGCGGCAGAAATCCGATAAACTGAAACCGTTCCGTGGGGAGTCCCGAGACGATTAAAGCCGATAAAGCCGCGTTAGCGCCGGGCACCGGAATCACATCAATCCCCTGCTCGACGGCCAGACGAACCAGATCGCTGCCGGGGTCGGAAATCGCCGGCAGACCAGCGTCGCTGACGAGCGCTAAATTTTTTCCTTCTATTATAAGTCTAACCAATTCCGGGCCGCTTGCCCCTTTATTATGCTCATGATAACTGTACAGTTTCTTGGGCGTAATCTCGAAATGGGTCAGCAGCTTCCGGGTTTGCCGCGTATCCTCGGCTGCAATCAGATCTGCCTCCTGCAAAATCCGCACCGCCCGGAAGGTCATATCCTCCAGATTACCGATCGGCGTGCCTACGAGATAAAGTTTGCCCGGCTCTGTTGAGGCGGTTGTTCCCGCTCCGGTTCCTGCTCCTTCATTCGCATAACTCCGTTGTACCGCGATCTCCAAACCTTCCTTCATGCTTGTCCCCCACTGTCTCCATAATAAATCTCCATTAATTCCTTCGTATAACGTCCATCCGGCTCATACACCACCAAAGGCGGTTTAAGACGGATATCCGGTTTCCCGCCGCGCAAAGCCTCGATCAGCACCATATTGGCCTCCTGCGTCAGCTTGGGATGGACAAACCGGATTACTTTAGGCTCCAGCTTGTACTGTCTAAGCAGCGAAAGGATCTCGCCAAGACGCTGAGGTTTGTGCACCATATAAAATTTCCCGCCCGGACGCAGCAGCCGCATCGCCGCCGCAATGATCTCTTCCAAACTGCCGTGCAGCTCATGCCTCGCCATTGCCTGGTGTGGATTCAGCTTCCGATCCCCGGTCTTTAGCGGCATATAAGGCGGATTAACCGTAATTGCATCATAGACGTTAGCTCCAACCTCCTGCACCAGCTCTCTGAGATCCCCCGTCCGGATTAGAATCCGATCCTCAAGGCCATTAAGGCGGACACTCCGCCGGGCCATATCCGCCAGCCGGTCCTGGATTTCAATTCCCTCAATCTGTCCATTCGTGCGGACAGACATCAGAATGGGAATCACCCCGTTACCGGTGCACATATCCAGTATTCTTCCCTTGTTCGGCAAGGAAGCAAACCTGGAGAGCAATACAGCGTCCATAGAGAAGCTGAATACCTCGTCACTCTGAATCAGTCTCAGCCCTTCATTCATTAAATCATCGATTCGTTCCTGCTCATAAATTTCAACCTGTTCACTCATGCTTGATCCTTACAGCCCCGCTTTCCTCTAATCCAATCCTTATTATAATGGAAAAAAACCGTAGGTTCTCACCTACGGTCCTTTATTTATTCAAAAATGACAGGCAGAACAGACAATCGCCTTCCGTTCGTAAATGCCCGTAATACACATTGCATATATGAAAACCTTCATGATAAAGACGGGCCAAATTATCATGGCCTTCTCCAATCACATCGGCCTTACGCTCTTCCTCGCTGGTGGCTTCGGCTGCTTTGCCGGCTGCCGAGTCGCTGCCCGGTTCCCCGGTTTCACGCTTCAGCACCTTACGCAGCTGCTCGTTCTCCGTCGTCAGCCGCTGATTCTCTTCCAGCAGCTTCTTGACCTCCAGCTTGAGCGCGCCAAGCTCGGTTTGAGCTTCACCCATTTGTGATTCCATCTGCTGTAAATGTGCAAAAATATCTATTTTCTCCAAGTTCCCACCCCAGAGTCAGTCTCTATGGTATTTACTTGATGACGACGTCATCGAGCGAAAGTTCCTTCACTTTGCCGATTTCAAAGAGCTGAACATGAACGGTGCGGGACCCGCTATTGAGTCCGACAACCTTACCGTCTCCCATTGAAGTCACCACGATCTTACCCACGCTTGGCAGCTCTTCCTTCACGCTTTCGTAATTATCATGCTCAAACTTCAGGCAGCACATCAATCTTCCGCACAAACCGGAGATCTTGGTTGGATTCAGAGACAAGCTCTGATCCTTTGCCATCTTGATCGACACGGGTTCGAAATCGCCCAGCCAGGAGGAGCAGCAGAGAATCCGTCCGCAGGGACCGATACCCCCCAGCATTTTCGCTTCATCCCGTACGCCAATCTGGCGAAGCTCGATACGTGTCCGGAAAATACTTGCCAAATCCTTGACCAGCTCCCGGAAATCGACGCGTCCTTCGGCCGTGAAATAGAAAATGACTTTGTTGCGGTCAAACGTGTATTCCACGTCTACCAGCTTCATTTTCAAATCATGGTCCTTGATTTTATTTAAACAAGTCGTGAAGGCATTTTTGGCGGCTGCCTTATTCTCCTCCACAACGTTACTGTCCGACTCATCGGCGATCCGGATAACCTTCTTCAGAGGTAGAACAACATCCGATTCATCCACTACCTTCTTGCCGATTACTACTTTCCCATATTCGACCCCGCGAGCGGTTTCAACAATGACACATTGTTCCTTCTCGACAGGGAAATCCAGCGGGTCGAAATAATAGATTTTGCCCGCCTTCTTGAAACGGACACCCACTACAGTGTACAAAAACTAACCCCCTTATAACAGCACATGGTTCATCAAAAATGGCGGAAGCTGTGCTTCCCTAAACCTACAACTAATGGGAGATAGCTTGTCTCTTCAGTTCCAGGCCGGAACCGCATGTCCTACATTCAATAAAAATTGCTCCAAACAAAGCTGGCCATTCA
Organism: Paenibacillus physcomitrellae; assembly: GCF_002240225.1. Lineage (NCBI taxonomy): Bacteria > Bacillati > Bacillota > Bacilli > Caryophanales > Paenibacillaceae > Paenibacillus > Paenibacillus physcomitrellae. Next base: position 3,075,982 of record NZ_CP022584.1, read on the forward strand.
TATTGTACCGGAGCTTCTTCTTGGATTCTGCCGCAAATGCCATGCAGGAAACCCAGGCTCCGGCGCTGCGGGTTCCGGCTGTCTTGGAGATAAACTCCCATTCATCTATAAAAACGATACGATCATGTCTGTTCGCCTGAGCCTGAAGCATATCTTTGAACCATAAATGAAACAAATCAAAGATCATCTCCAGGTGGTCACCCAAACCGGCCTTAAACACGCTCTGCTGAGCGGTTATCAGTGGAGATCCGCCTCTGCCTGCGGATTCCTTCCCTAATTGTAACACTACGTTTCTAATTTCTGCAAACCAATTCTGACCTGCCAATTCCCGGCAGGCTGAGAGTCCAGCCGCCAAATGGACGGCCGTCCGGGCAATCGCATCGGGAATCCCTTCGTCGCTGAGCTTCTGAAGCATCAGCATGGGATCAAGGGCCGAGAAGGCTACCCACTGGGCTCTCGACTGAATCGTCGGCAGCAAGGCTTTGCCATTGCTGGACAATAAAATCGCAACCGCCGGAGAAGGCGGCTCCTCGAGAAATTTAAGCAGGCTGTTGGCGGCCTGCACATTCATTTTATCAGCCTGATCAATAATATAAGCCTTAGGATTGCCGTTCTCGGAACGGTAAGAGAATATCCGCTGCAGCTCACGAATCTGATCAATCTTAATATTCGCGCCGTCTGGACTTACGATTTGCAGATCGGGGTGGTTGCCATGCAGCAGCTTGCGGCATTCCAGACAAGTTCCGCAGGCTTCCTCCGTCCCGTTTGTACAGAACAAGGCCTGTACGAAAGCAAGCGCCATTTCCATCTGTCCGCTTCCGGGAGGCCCGTTAAAGATATAAGCATGAGATATGCGGTTGTGCCTTAACCCGTTCTGCAGCAGCTTCTTGGGACCTTCCTGCCCAACGATCTCCTTGAATAACATTCGGACTCACACTTTCTATTTGATATAAAATGTTCGGACAACGGAGGCTCCCGCGTTATGTTCCAATCGATTTGGCGAGCCTAATCCCTATCCCTGGCATCAGCTCCAGCCGGATTAAAAAGCCAAATTGATCAGCAAGCCGCGGATTTCTCCGATCTTCTGCAAAAGATCCAGTCTGCCCTGCTCCGTTTCCAGCAGTTCTTCTCCCATGCCCAGCAGGCTGGCGTCTATTTCATCCAGCAGTTTATAACGTTTGCCCCGTCCCCGCCGGTCCCAGCCTTTCGTATCCTTCATGCCGACCCCGCGGCGGACGGTCTCCTCCAGGAATCGTTTGACCATCATCCGGTAGATTTTCAGCTCACGCACCGTCATCGAACGGGCAAGCCTGTCCCCCTGAAAATGAATTTCCTGAAGCTTGCGGCTCAATTCCTCCTGGGTGGACTGTTCCCCCTGATGCTGCATCGCATCTGAGAAGCTTCTGGACGAGACCTGCTTGGCCGCGCCTTCGGACAATCCTCTGCTGCTTGTCAATGGTCTATACCCCGGCTCGATTTTCACCTGATCTACCGCCCATCTCTACCCGTATATTTGTAAACATGCAGAAACGGCTACTTGACCCGCCGGGCCACCGTAACCGCCTGCCTTGCCGGCAAACGGGAAAACCCGCCCGCCGGCTTTGTCTTAACATCTGCCGCTATACACGTTTATTAAAAATGCTCGAACCGGTCTACCGGAAGCACAAATACTGTAGCTCCGCCAACTTGTACCTCAACAGGAAGCGGCAAATACGAATCTGTCGTTCCGCTCATAGGTGTTACGGGCGTTACAAGCTGCTCTCTGACCTTACAGCTGCTCCGGATGACGCCCAGCACGGTCTCAACCTGACTGTCGTCAACCCCGATCATAAACGTCGTATTCCCTGCACGAAGAAATCCGCCGGTACTTGCAAGTTTGGTCGCCCGAAAATTAGCTTTGACCAAAGCTCCGGATAAACGGTTGCTGTCTTTGTCCTGAATAATCGCAACAATCAGCTTCATATTGCAGTCCCTCCTCATTTGGTTTAGTTACGCCTAATAATGAAAAGAAAATAAGCAAATGGATTTCTATGAATCTCCCCTATATGCTATTCCCGCCTCGTCTTTTCAAGATGGGAGTAAGGATAAAGAAGATTATAATCTATTATAACGCATATTTTGTTATTTATTTGATAAATTTGGCCTGAAATCCTCTAAAATCGGCTTTAATTGCATTTTTACCGCCTCCGCCATCACTTCCGGCGATTGGGATGCATCTACAACCGTAATACGTTCAGGATACATAGCGGCTACCTTCCGGTAACCTTCCCTTACCAAGTGGTGAAAATGTAAAGCTTCCAGGTCAAGCCTGTTCACTTCACGTCCCTTCCCTGCGGCAATCCGGGCCAGCCCGACTTCCGGTTCAACATCGAGATAGAACGTATAATCCGGGAATCTTCCATCTGTAGCAAAAGCATTGATCGAGAGCACTTCCTCGATACCGATCCCTCTCGCATAACCCTGATAAGCTAGACTGCTGTCAATGAACCGGTCGCATAACACAATGGTTCCTTGCTCAAGAGCAGGCTCAACTTTCTCCACCAAATGCTGGCGGCGCGCCGCCGCGTAAAGCAAAGCTTCTGTGCGGATATCCATTTCCGTATGGTCCGGATGCAGCAGGAGTTCGCGGATGCCTTCCGCAATCCGGATACCGCCAGGCTCCCGGGTCACGATATAAGGCAAACCTTCCTGGTCGAGCAGATCGGCGAGCTTCTGCATCATCGTCGTTTTGCCTGAACCTTCCCCTCCCTCCAGCGTAATAAAAAGTCCCTTGCGTTTGATTTCGTTCATCGTTCTTCCTCCGGTGTATCATCATTAAGATAGACTTGAATATGCTGCAGGGATGAGTCCTTGACCGCCTGGAAACGGGAGCCTGACTCTCTTAAAGCGACCAGGCGGGCCAGGACCTCAGCCGTGATTGGTTCTCCCGGATATAGAAGAGGAATGCCAGGCGGATAAGGAATGACCATTTCCGCCGCCCTTCTCCCTTCTCCCTGCTCTAAGAGTATGGATTCCGTTTCTTCCTCCACCGGAGGGGTCAGATCAAAAGCAACGGGCTGTGAGACGGGTTCTCCCAAAATGTTCCACGTGGAAACCGGGCTATCCTCCGGTCTGACCTGATCTTCAGGACAATAGCCCATCTCTGCTTCCAGTGTATGCAGCACCTCCAGCAAATGGTTAACATCGCTTGTCGTCGTCCCCGGACCTAAAGCAAGCACCGTATACCGTTCGTCACTCATCTCCGGCACACATTTCCCTTGTTCCAGCCGCTCCTGAAGCTTGTACCCGCTCCATTCCCCCAGCCGGTCATACAGAACCACTTTGTAAGGGTCCTGATGGGGATGATGATACCGGGAACCATCCGGGGCACGATGGGCAGAGGATAAGGGATTAGCAAAAGGATGGGCGGCCTCTTCCAGTTCCAGTTCCAGTTCCAGCTTCAGCTCCACTTCGACTCCCGCTTCTCTTACACCTTGGCCAGTTTCAAATTCCCGTATATGTAAGGCCTCGCCTTTGTTTGGGTTCTCCAGTTCCTCTGAGGCTCTGCCGCCTTCTAACTTGCTTCCCCACTTATTATTACCACCATCTGACCATTTGTTAACTCTCTCTTCCAGCAATCCGATGCGTTTCAGCTGACGCAGGCCTTCCCGCAGCCGGGCCGCCGCGGCCAAGCTTTCGGCAAAGGCGGCCGGGCCTTCCTGCTCCAGCAGGCTTCTACACAGATCGAGCGAAGCCATGATCGGATAAGACGGGCTGGAGCTCTGCACCATCGCCAGCCGCTGGCGGAGCAGCGGACGGTTCAGCAGGCCTCCCTGCACATGCAGCATGGCGCCCATCGTCATGGCGCCCAGCATTTTGTGCGTGGACTGCACGACACCGTCGGCGCCCTGGGACAGCGCGCTGCGCGGCAGCTCTGCGGCCAGGCCGTAATGCGCTCCGTGGGCTTCGTCCACGAGCAGCGGCACTCCGGCCGCATGACACAGCGCCGCCAGCGGAGCGAGCGGCGCCCCCATGCCGTAGTAGTTCGGGTGGGTGACCAGTACACCCTTTGCGCCCGGATAGCGGCGCAGGGCTTCACCCACCGTCTCCGGCGAAGGCATGGTCGCAAGCCCGCTGGCGCCGTCCACCTCCGGCGCCAGAAAAACCGCCCGTGCGCGGGCCAGCATCAATCCGTGCAGCACGGATTTGTGCACATTGCGCTGCACGAGCAGCACATCGCCTGGCTGACTGCATGCCGTCAGGATCAGCGCCAGATTGCCCGACGTACTTCCTCCTACCAGGAAGTACGTCTCCTCGGCCCCGAAGAATCGGGCCGCCTTCTTCTGTGCCACCTCAATCACGCCCTCCGGATGATGCAGATCATCCAGGCCTGTGATCTCGGTGGCATCTATCGTCAGCACGTCCTGCAGCGGGCCGCTGCCGGGACGTTTGTACATTTTTCCATTCTTATGCCCCGGTACATGGAACGAAACATCCTTGTCCCCCCGATACCTCTGGAGCGCTTCCCACAGCGGGGCATCTCCCACCAGTTGCTTCTTCACAGCCTAACACTTCCTATCCACTCTCTTCTCTTGATTCTTATTTTAAAAGATTAAAAAGCCGAAGTATATGTATTCCTCCCAATCCTACGAAAGAGAACCCAGCCAACAACTAAAAAAGAGCCCGCATCCCATGCAGGCTCCCTTAACCCCATTTATGCATTTAACTGCACCCAAATCTGCTTCATCTGATGAATAAAGAAATCATACTTCTCGTCCTTCACGTCCGTATGCACCATTTCCGCTTCACACTCTTCACAAATGAATTCCGAAACAATCTTTATTCCCTGTGCTTTCGTCTCGCCGCATATAATACAGGTTTCCGGAGCCTCATCCTTCAAGCGTTCGACCGGTCTAATGATTTCTTCCATTTGCGATCCCACCTTGTCGCTTTTACTATCAGTATGCCACAGAATCTATCTATTTATACAAGTCTGCTAGCCTTTTGACCCTATATCCTATGCCCAAAGCCTGAAATTGGTGTTTATGCCCTCCTCCCGCTCAAAAAAGGCCGATTTTATGCCGATATATTAAGCAAATGACCTTGTACTTACTTGCTATCTCCCAGGAGGGATGTAACCGTTTATGAATATTGACCAAAATACAAAAGCAACCTTTTACCAATACAGACTTCTAAAAAAAGCCTTGTTCCCCAAGCCTTTAATAGTAAGCCTGCTGGTGCTCCCTTTGATCTGTTTGATCGCTGAAATTATAAGCCTCGGCCCCTTCAGCATTTTGACTTTTATCGTAGCGGCGCCCATCGCCCTTTGGATTCAATTTGTAATCTGCCGTTCCGTCATTATTATCGTCAGCCATTCCTATCGTCCGAAGTGGCACTTCTCCTGGCGTATGCCTTGGTTCGGCTATATCCCTGTTCAATACATAAGCTACTCCACCTATAAAAAAGCGCACCTTCATTACATATGGATCGGTTTCGCTCTGATCGCCGTGCTAAGCCCCTGGTCGCCGACGAGCCTGATTGTATCCTTGTTCTTCTGGCATCTATGGCTGCTCTTCCCCAGACTCTATTCATTTATTGTCCTGTTTGGGCAGCGCAAAGACGGAATGCTCAAATTAACCGATCAAGAACTGTCCTATTACATACAGTGATCCTCCATCTATCCTTCCCCTCAATATCTTCAAAAAAAGAACCTGCTTCCTCATCCGAGGAAAGCAGGTTCTTTTTGATTATACCTAAGGATTGTTCGTGTTATTCAAACTTCGAGCAGCTACGTCATTTGTTTTTGGAATGTAGAGAATAAAAGCATTTTTCTGCAGTGATAATTGAATGACTTGATTATTTTTAATAAAAACACGAGTAGATCCCGTCTGTTCTTCCTTGTCCTCCGTCCAACCCCAAGCCTTTATCTCTTCCTCATAGGCCGTTGGAAGCTTGCTATCCTCTTTTAGACCCGGAACAGAATAGCGGACGTACTCCATCTTCGCGCTCTTTAATGCAGCTTCAGCTTTACTAGCTTCTTTCGGAACCGGGAAACTTTTATCCACAGCTGAACCCTCATATACCTTCCATGCAGTATCTGCAGAATTACAGCCGGCAATAAACAACATCATCGTTATAACTGAAAGCAAGCAGAATAAATACCATTGGGTTTTCCTATTCATGATATTTCTCCTCCTTACCCCAATAAATTCAATTCCTTAAAAGGTACAAGGCTCTATTCTACACCTAGTCGATCCGACTAAGTTCCTAGTTTATTATATATTCAGATGATCAGTCAGGAGTAACAAAACGGTTACATTCAATTGCCAGTGATTTCATATTATTACTGTCCCTTATACCTTCACCTATCCCCTACAAATCAACCAAAAAAAATAAAAACCACCACCGATAATCGGCAGTGGTTCTTCGCTTGGCGACGTCCTACTCTCCCAGGACCCTGCGGTCCAAGTACCATCGGCGCTGGAGGGCTTAACGGTCGTGTTCGGGATGGGTACGTGTGGAACCCCTCCGCCATCGCCACCAAACGATTCAAGTGTTTGATCACTTGAAAACTGGATACGAAACAATCAATTGCGATTAGATCTATTTGGATAAGCCCTCGACCGATTAGTACTGGTCAGCTCCATGCATTGCTGCACTTCCACCCCCAGCCTATCTACCTCGTCGTCTTCAAGGGGTCTTACTAGTTGGGAAATCTCATCTTGAGGGGGGCTTCACGCTTAGATGCTT
>NZ_CP022584.1:3684593-3867093 GCF_002240225.1 Paenibacillus physcomitrellae
TTGACGGCAGGGTGGAACCAGCGTGCATGGATGTCAAAATCGGTAATCACATTAATGATGGGAATGGTCTGACCGGTTCTCCTGAGCAGCTTGGGCATCGTCAGCTGGGGGAAGGTATGAATGACCATATCCGGATTGATGCCGGCGACAATCTTGGCCAGCTTGTTCAAGCCGATGGAATGCAGCAGGCCGTACAGCGGCCGGTTTGGCTGCATGCGCCGTGTCGTATTGTAGACCCATCCGTACAAGTACGGAATGGTTTTAAAGCTTTGCATGTATACAAATTTAGTTAATCCATTCAGCAGGGGGTGCGCCTCCGCCATGAGATCCAGCAGAACCACATCGGTAATCCCTTGTTCATGAAAGGAAGATTCGATTGCTTTGGAGACCTGGTAGTGTCCGTCCCCGTAACTGGCATATACAATCAATACCTTGGGTTTACGCATCAGCCGTCTCCTCCCGGTAGCCTGATAAGAAAATAACTGAACTTTGCCTAGGCGAACTCACCTGTTATAAGTATATACATTGCAGGCGCCTATAGAAGAATTTGCCGGTCGGGCATACAATTCCTTCCCCCTTATTTTAACCCGATCAAAAACCGATAAATATATTATTAAGGATTGAAATATAAATCCATAAAAGGTGAAAGCTGAAACGCCGTAATGAATATGTTACAATATAGAGAGATAGGAGGCCGTTCCATTTGTATCCGGATAAACATAAAGTGTTAACGGGTGCCTGATCATAACCGGTTGTTTGACAGCAAGCAATTGATTCAGGTTAAACCTTGCCGGGTATGTAAATGTCAGATGCCTGCCGGTGGCAGGACAAACTTAACCACTTCTAGATGAATACTTGCAGGATCTTTTCGGCGTTCTCATTTACGGAAGCAGTACTATTAGCGTTCTGGGAGGGAATCATATGGCAACGAAAGGTCATAATGAAGTTAAGGAAAGTTTGCGGGAGATGACAAGAATTTTCAGGCCGAAGGATCCCAAAAAATTTGTCAGGGAGTATGTTCGTAAGTACCGCATCATGGGCGGATATGAAGAAGAATTGACTCACCTTGTGGAAACGGAAATGGGTAAGCTGAACTCTTCAGTTTCCTGATGCGATCCTCTGACGGTCGGCCGCTATCACATTTGATATAGGACACTTTCAAACCGTCTCTCCGCTTTTGTGCGGGGGGCGGTTTTTTTCTTTCATAAGCTAACATATATTAGAGCATTCAGGTCAGGCACACGTCCGGCAGACATTAGATACTTTAGTTGTATAGAATAAAAAGGAGGCGTTTCCCATGCCGAAAGTGGCTACGAAAAACGCTCAGCAGATTGAGCTGATCCGGGCAGCGGGACGCATATTGGCGGATTGTCATCGCGCTTTGAGAAAAGCAATTGCTCCTGGGATCTCCACGCGTCAGATCGATGAGTTTGTAGAACGGTTTATTACCGAGCGGGGCGGGACGGCAGCGCAGAAGGGATACAGAGGTTTCCCGTTTGCGACGTGTGCGTCGGTTAACGATGTAGTCTGCCACGGTTTCCCCACCCGGGAACTGCTCCGAAGCGGTGATATTGTGACGATCGACATCGTTGTGGAGAAGGACGGGTGGATGGCCGATTCGGGATGGACGTATCTGGTGGGTCAGCCGTCGCCGGAGGTTGAAAGATTGTATAAAATCACCAAGCTGGCGCTGGAACGGGGCATTGCCGCGGCCGTTCCGGGCAACCGGATCGGCGACATCAGCTATGCCATCCAGCGGACGGCTGATGAGGCGGGCATTGGGATTGTGAAGCCACTGGTTGGCCATGGCATCGGACAAATGATGCACGAACCGCCCGATGTTCCCAACTATGGCCGTCCGGGTACGGGCCTGAAGCTTCGCAAAGGCATGGTGATTACCATCGAGCCGGTCTTTACCTTAGGGGAGACGGGGGCCGTGCTTTGGGATTCGGACGGCTGGACAATCCGCTCGGCCGATGGAACGCCGGGAGCCCAGTTCGAGCATACTCTTGCGATTACTGAACGGGGGGCGGATCTTTTAACCGAGCAATCCATAAAATGACGGATATTTATGATGGTTTTAAAGGATGGAATTCATAATTGGATCTGTTCAATCAGCCGGTGCTTTGCGCCGGTTTTTTTCTATGCTCAGAAAGGAAGGGAAGCTGGACAGGGTTCGGCCCGGGAATTTCCACCTCCTAAATGTTGACAAATAAGAAGTGTGCTCATATACTGTGTATAAAGATATACACAGTATAACAGTGAGGCATGATTAAAAAATAGAGCTAAGAGTAGAAACAAGGGGAAGGTGGTACTGCATGAGCGAGTTTTGGAGGGACAGTTTGTTTCTGTTCAGGAGAGAGTGGAGAAAAGACCGCAGACTCCTGCTCTGGAGCCTGTTTTTTATGGTCTATACCGGGGGCTGCATCAGTTTGCTGGTCTATTCGAGACAGGAAAGCGATGCAGTGAAGTCGATGAATGTCCTGCTCGATTTCTTGCTTCTAATGATGGCCCCGATGACTGGATTCTGTTTCTCCCGCGGCCATCTTCATTATTTTAGGGATGATTCCTACACGCAGAAGCTGTATTATCTCAAGACGCTGCCGATTCGGCCGAACGTGATCATCAGCGCACGCGTGGTGCAGCTGTTGGTCTACATCCTCATTAACAGCGTACTGATGTATGGCACTCTTTATATCGCTACGGGCGGATTGGATTCCAGCCTTAGGTTTGCTGATTATATAGCCTTTGTCCTGACCTGGACAGGATACAGCTTTGCGGCAAGCGCTTATTACCTATATTTCGAGTTTCTCCGCAGTGGCAAGGTGTATATGTGGATGAGTTTTGTCCTGATGGGATTGTGCGCATTGGCTGCGGTGGTGATCCTGCTGCTGGATGGAGGATTGGTCAATTATACGATTGATATGTCCGGTCGTTACGGATTGCTGTCACCACTCATGTGGGCAAGTTTGCTAATAGGCGCCGCGATTTTATACCTGTCAGGGAGACATATAGCCCAAAAAATAGAAACGAGAGACCTGGTTTAATCTAAATGATTTACAGATAGGAGAGCAGGACAGGAGGTGCCACGGAGTGTGGATTCCCATACAGATTAATGAGAGCAGCGCAGAGCCGCTTTATCATCAGATCGAAACGCAGCTGCGTTCGATGATTGTCGGTGGTCAGCTGGCCGAAGGGACCCTTCTTCCTTCCATACGCGAGCTGGCAGGCAACCTGAACTGCAGCGCGATTACGGTGCGCCGGGTTTATCAGGACCTGGAGAGCGAAGGACTGCTGCGGACCAAGCAGGGGACGGGTACTTTTGTCGCTAAAGTGGAAGAAGAACAGCGTGGCACTTATAAACGAACATTTGTAGAGGAAGCGCTGGGAGCCGCCATTGACAGTGCCCGGTCGGTTCAATATAGCAAAGAAGAGTTGAAGACGTTGTTCCTTGAAGTGTTGGAGGAGAAATTTAAGGATACGGAGAAAGGCGGAGATTCCCTATGACGGACTTAGCGGTTAAGCTCAGCGGCATAGTCAAAAGCGGGCGGCGAAAAACAATCGGTCCTATTGACCTCGATGTTCCTGCCGGCCATGTCGTTGCGGTAGTGGGGCCAAACGGTTCAGGAAAAAGCACGCTGATTCATCTGATCATGAAGGCGATCCAGCCGGATGGAGGAACCATGGAGTGGTTCGGTCAGCAGCATGAGCAGGGCCTGCCGATTGAGCTGAAGCGCATGATCGCCTACGTACCGGAGATCCCTTTATATGAGGAGAATCAGGCAACGGCTGAAGAGGCTGGCAGCTTCCGGGCGTATTGGTACCCAGATTGGGACGGAACGAGGTTTGAGGAATTGCTGAACCGCTTTGACGTCCCAAGAGGCATCAAGCTTTCGAAGATGTCGAAGGGGGAGCGCCGCAAGTTTGAGATCGCCGCCGCTTTGGCCTGCCATCCTAAGCTGCTGCTCCTGGATGAGCCTTCTTCCGGTCTGGACCCGTTCGCCTGGAAGGAAATGCTCAGCGGGCTTCGGTCGCTGCTGGCCGAAGAGGAAATCACGGTCCTTTTATGCACCCACATCGTGGATGAAATCAAACGGCTGGCAGATTACGTCGTGCTGATGCGTGACGGCCGAAGCTACGGGATGGTTGAGAAGGATGCTTTGCAGGAATGTTTTCAGGAATGGTGGATCAGAGGCGGACAGGCGGAAGTGAAGCAGCTTGGCGCTCTGGAGCTGGAGCAGGGTCCGGATCTGATGAAAGTGCTGGTCAATTCGGCCGAAGCCGAAAGATTGGCGGCAGAGCTGCCAATTGAGGTGCTGCGTAGAAGGAGCATCGAGCTGGAAGAGGCTTTGGAGCTTTGGATGAAGGGGCATTTGCCCGAAGAACTGAAATGGAAGAGGGGGACGTTGTAATGGCAAAACCACTGGTTCTAAGTCAGGTATTCAAGCAGTTTGGAGACAAGACCGCCGTTAACGGAATTTCACTTGAGGTTGAGCAAGGGGAAATCTACGGCCTGCTTGGCGCAAACGGCGCCGGGAAAACAACGACGATGCGGATGGTGCTTGGGGTTATTTTTCCGGATGGGGGGAACATCTCTTATTTCGGCAAACCTTACGGCCCGGATCAGCGTCATGAAATGGGTTATCTGCCCGAGGAACGCGGCTTGTATCCCAAGATTAAGGTCAGCGAGCAGATCACCTACCTGGCCCAGCTGCGCGGCATGTCCGCCAAGGAAGCCGACCAAAGCCTCAAGTATTGGCTGGATCGCTTTGAGGTGCCGGAGTATTACGATAAACGGATCGAAGAGCTGTCCAAAGGCAACCAGCAGAAGATGGGATTTATCGCGGCCGTTGTGCATAAACCGAAGATTCTGATCCTTGACGAAGCGTTCAGTGGCCTTGACCCGGTCAATGTAGAATTGCTGAAAGCGAATGTGAAGCAGCTGCGTGATGAAGGCACCAGCATTTTGTTCTCCACGCACCGGATGGAGCACGTGGAAGAGCTGTGCCGCAACATTACGATTTTGCACCGCTCAAACCCGGTCATTCAGGGCGACCTCCAGGAAATCAAGAAACGTTATCCGCGTGAATCGGTGATCCTGCGGACGACAGGCGCTGTGGAAGGGCTGGAGCAGATCGGCGGCGTGACGAAGGTTGAACGCAAAGAGCGGGGTTATCAATTGACGATTTCAGATGTTTCGGCGGCGAAGACGATTTTGTCGACGGCTATGGCGCAGAGCGAAGTGGAGCATTTTGAAATCCAGGAGCCGACGCTTAACCAAATCTTTATCAAGGAAGTGGGGGAATCCAATGAATAAGCTGGGTACTGTTATCCGTTTCTCGTTCATGAGCAAGATCCGCAAGAGATCCTTCCTGATTACGATGCTGGTCATTGCTATCCTGATTACGGTTCTGGCCAACGTTCCGTTCCTGATTGATAAATTTATGAACAAAGATGAAAAGGCGCTGAATATCGGCCTGGTCTATGAACCGCAGCCGGCCATCGCCGAGAAGTTCCGCCAGGTTTCAGACCAGTTGAAGAGCCCGGACTATGCCCTCGTTGATTATAAAGGCGAGGTGAACGATGAGCAGCTCCAGCAGGATCTGACCGACAAGAAGCTGGATGCCTACCTGAAATTCAGCCAGGACAGCAGCGTCGGATTTCCGGAAGTGACTTATGTATCCAAATCCGGTGACGATCCGGGACAAGGTCTGTCGGCTTCTTTGCAGAGCGCCCTACAATCCGTGAAAATGCAGACCATCGCAGGAGGTTCGCTCAGCGACAGCCAGCTGGCTGAGCTGGTGGCCCCGGTTACGCTGAATGCGGAAAAGGCGGGCAGTACTGCCGGCGGGGATCAAGACGGAAAATCCTCCGAAAGCACGAAGGTAGCTAATTATATTTACGTATACGTTCTGATCATCCTGTTCCTGATGATTAATACAACCACCGGAAGTATGATTGCCTCCGAAGTAACCGCTGAGAAAAGCTCACGGATCATGGAGATCCTCATCACCAGCGTCTCACCGCTGGTTCAGATGTTTGGCAAGATCATTGCCATGTTCCTGCTTGGCTTAATGCAGATCGTGTTCTTCGCCGTGGTCGTGGTGGCGAATATCTCGATGCCGCATAACCGCGAAGCGATCAAAGGCCTTGGCGTCGATATTTCGCAGATCAGTGCAGACGTCTTCCTGTACGGGCTGGTGTTCTATATTCTGGGTTACTTCCTGTATGCTACCTTGTTTGCAGCGATCGGTTCCCTGGTCAGCCGGACAGAGGAGCTGGGACAGGCAATTATGCCGATTACACTGCTGTTAATGGTTTCCTTCTATATCGGCATCTTCAGTATTGCAACGCCAAATACGATGCTGATCAAAATCGCCTCCTTTATCCCGTTCACCTCGCCGATCTCCATGCTGGTGAGAGTAGGAGTAGGAGAGGTAGCTGCATGGGAAATCGTGGTTTCGCTTGTGATTTTGCTGGTCGCCACGTTCCTGTTCGGCTGGTTGTCCGCGAAGATCTACCGCACTGGCGTGCTCCTGTACGGCAAACGTCCTTCGCTCAAAGAGCTCGGTAAGGCGATGCGGGCTTATAAGATGTGAGGGGTAAGCGGGTGTATGTGTGATGTCATAATTAATGAGAATTGCATAAATATTCACTTGTACAATGTTATGTAATATTTTCCGGTTATTAAAAAGGTTGCCCCTAATTCCTAGGGCAACCTTTTTAATTGAATTTCAAGTGATATAGTTAATTATTCTTCAGCGAAAAACTCTTTAAAGATAAGTTTTTGAAGTAGATATAATCACAAGATATTTGCTACCTTTCCCCTTTACCACTCAATAATCTAATGGATGGATAGTTGAATTTAAATAAAGTTACGCGAGTTAAACATAACTTATTGATTATATTCGTTATTGATTATATAATCTGACATGAATATAAGAGCATTTCAGCTGCGAGAGAGGAGGGATGTTAGTGAGCACTATTGATGAAATGTCATATCATATGAAATTGCTCGCTGATAAAACAAGACTGACCATTATGGCTCTTTTAAAGGAACGTGAGATGTGCGTTTGCGATATCGTGGATATTTTGGAGACAAGTCAGCCAAACGTAAGCCAGCATCTAAAGAAATTGAAATTAGGCGGTTTGGTTTATGAAACGAAAAAAAGCCAGTGGGTTTATTATTCCTTGAACGTAGAAGACAAACCATATTTGGAAAGTTTGATGAACCAGCTGCCTTGTATGAAATCTAAGCTTGAAGGCCGAATCGGCTTATCATGTGATTAATCTCCGGAGGTCCTATGTTATTCGTTGCTATTGTTATTTTTCTGGTTACGCTAACCTTCGTTATTTGGCAGCCAAGGGGGTTAAACATTGGATGGACAGCAGCAGGGGGGGCCATTCTCGCTCTATGTTTTGGGGTTGTTCAATTTTCTGACGTATGGGACGTAACCCTGATTGTATGGAACGCTACTCTAACCTTTGTGGCTATAATTCTGATTTCACTCCTCTTAGATGAAATTGGCTTCTTTGAATGGGCAGCCTTACACGTAGCCAGGTTCGCCAGGGGGAACGGCCGGCTGATGTTTGTCTATGTGATATTGCTCGGAGCTGCCGTATCTGCATTATTTGCCAATGATGGGGCAGCCCTGATTTTGACTCCTATTGTACTTGCAATGGTGCGAGGCCTTAACTTTAATGAGCGAATGATTTTGCCGTTTATCATGGCAAGCGGTTTTATTTCAGACACGGCTTCTTTGCCGCTCATAATCAGTAACTTGGTGAACATCGTTTCGTCTGATTTTTTTGGCATTTCCTTTGTAGATTATGCCAGCAGGATGATTATCCCAACCCTGTTTTCAATCGCAGGAAGCCTGTTCATGCTGTTTTTAATGTTCAGAAAACGTATCCCTGTTCACTATGAAGTAGAGCAGCTTAAAGTCCCTTCTGCAGCAATCAAAGATCGACGACTGTTCCGCTTGTCCTGGGTCATTCTTGGTGTTTTGCTCATCGCCTACATGTGCAGTCAGTTCATTAATATTCCTGTTTCCGTAATCGCTGGAATTGCCGCTTTGGTCTTTATTCTTTTTGCTCAGAGTAGCCCTCAAATCCATACTTGGAAACTTATTAAAGGAGCTCCTTGGGCCGTTGTAGTATTCTCCATCGGTATGTATGTCGTCGTGTATGGATTAAGAAATGTGGGTCTCACAGATGAATTAGGCAAGCTATTCGAGGCCGTTAGCCAGCATGGATTGTTTATCTCCACAATAGCTTCCGGCTTTATAGCAGCTATTTTGTCGTCCATCATGAACAACATGCCTACGGTTATGATTGATGCGCTTGCGATTAAAGCAACCTCAACAGAAGGCTTTATACGAGAGTCGCTTATTTATGCGAATGTGATCGGGTCAGATTTGGGACCTAAAATTACGCCGATTGGTTCATTAGCTACTTTGCTTTGGCTTCATGTCTTGGCTCAGAAAGGAGTCAAAATTGGTTGGGGAACTTATTTTAAAATTGGCTTAATCTTAACCGTTCCGACACTGTTCATCACTTTGACCGGCCTTTATTTATGGCTATCCTTTATTAGCTCCACTTCGGTCAATTTATGGCTTGTCATTGCTGGAATTTTTGTTTGTCTCATAGCTGTTTGGTGGGGAGTACAGAAACTTTTGAATAGAAAAGGCCAACAGGGTACCAACTAAACAATACCTATCAAAATCAAGAGTAAAAGGGGATTTTAATTATGGAAAAGAAACCACTTGTTTATTTCTTGTGCACAGGGAATTCTTGCCGGAGTCAAATCGCAGATGGCTTTTTAAAAGCACTTGGTGGAGATAGATATGAAGTGAAAAGTGCGGGCTTGGAAGCTCATGGATTAAATCCACGGGCTGTACAAACGATGAGAGAAGCTGGTATTGATATCAGCAGCCATACCTCGGATGTAATCGATCCGGAAATCCTGAATCGCGCAGATTATGTGATTACGCTGTGCGGCCATGCGGATGAACATTGCCCAGTCATTTCTAATCCTAACGTTACAAAATGGCATTGGGGTTTTGATGATCCTGCTAAAGCCACGGGTACGGATGAAGAGATTACGGCTCAATTCAATCAAGTTCGTGATGCCATTAAAAACCGGATTGCCCAGTTTGTTGAGACTGGAAAATGATTCTACTCAAGACCTTTAAGGAGAAGATCCATTATGGTTAAAAATTATCAGGCACTTATAGAAGATAAAATTTTTTTCGGTGGGGCAGCCGATGTTGAAGACATGTTTTATAACGAAGGCATTGAAGTAGTCGTTGACTTGCGTGGTGAAGCCTCAGAGCCGGCTTTGGCAAATGAGAAGCTTCAATGGGTCCAAGTCCCTTTAGAGGACCATGCTACAGGCCCTCAGGATGAGCTTTACCGTGAGGCGATAGACAATGTGCTGAAAGCTTATCATAGTGGGAAGAAAGTAGGATTCCATTGTGGTGGAGGTAGAGGCAGAACGGGAACTGTAGCAATCGGTACTCTTATTGAATTAGGAATAAGTAAAGACTTGCAGGAAGCGGAAGTCCTGGCGAAAACCATTCGTCCAAGCATCAACATTAAATCCTCCCATCGTCAGTCCCTTGAAAAAATGTATTGATAAACGGAAAAAGAAGAGGTCTCCATAAAGGGCCTCTTCTTCATTTCTCCGAAGTGTAATATTACGAGCAACTCTTTGGTCCACATCCTGAGTCCTGAACCACAGGACCACAACATCCCGTTTCTTCTTGAGCTGCAAGATTATGTTTAGAGATCGAGCATACTCCAGTCTCAGGAAGTTTCAGTTTGACCTCACGAGCAGCCTCAAAATCACCGGCAATGGCAGCAACAACGCTTCTTACCTGCTCATAACCGGTTGCAAGCAAAAAGGTTGGAGCACGGCCATAACTTTTAGCCCCTACGATGTACAGATCCTTCTCAGGTTGCTGCAGTTCGGTTTCACCATGTGGCCGAACTGTCCCACAGCTATGAATATTAGGATCAATGAGGTTCGCTAACTGAGGAACACATTCAATTGCCGGATCAAAGGTATATCTTAGTTCACTCAGAAATGAGAAGTCCGGCCGTGATCCGGTGGCGACAATAATTTCGTCCAGGTTAAGAATTTGAGCTTGATCGCCGTTCTGTTTGCCGATAAGGGCAAGCTGCCGGGATTCCTGATCCTCTTTAATTTCCTGAACAAGAAAAGGTGTATGAACTTCCACGTTCCCCTCTTGAACAAATCGATACGCCTTCATTCCGAGTTCACCGCGTGCCGGAAGACCATCATTTTCGCCGCCTCCAAAGGCTTCATCTACTTGCTGTTTTCTCAAAATCCAATGGATCTTAGTCTGTTTCTCCTGCAACTGCAGCTGATGAAGAAGAGTAAGGGACTGTATAGCAGAATGACCGCTGCCGATGACAGCTACATTTTTGCCAGCATATTTTTTATACTCCATACCCAAAATATCTGGTATGCCATAACGAATATGTTCGCCATGTTTAAGCTCCCCATCAGAAACCTTTCCGTTTGCTGTCATGGGATTTGGAGATAGCCAAGTACCAGTAGCGTCGATGACTGCTGAAGCTTCGACTATTCCCGTTCGGCCTTCTTGAGTGTATTCCAAAATAAAAGGAGCTTTTTCTCTGCCCAGTGTCTTCATTTTGTCTATGTCTTTCCGGTAAACAGCCGTGACTTCTGTATTCAGAGAAACATTAGGCTTAATGGAGCTTAATTGGGATAAAGGGTTAAGATAGAGTTCCACCAAATCCTTTCCCGTCGGTAGATCATTTGAATTAGGTGCCTGCCAGTCGCTTTGCAAGAGCAATTCCCTGGCAACCGGATCTATATTAAACTCCCAGGTGGAGAACATGCGGACGTGTTTCCAGCTTAAGACCGAGGCTCCAACGGTTGATCCTTTTTCAAATAAAACAAATGGTAAATTTCTTTTTACAAGCTGTGCTGCAGCAGCAAGAGCCACTGGGCCACCGCCAATAATAGCTACAGGTAATTGTTTATTCATCATGTGTTCCTCCATAACTTTAAATTTTATTTGCACATTGCAAGTTTTTGTTTAAATAGTTCCCTACCAAATAGGGTAAGGGCTCTACTATATTTAGTTAAGTAATTAACTGCCCATAAACAGCTTCTCCATAATCATGACATCAATAAATTGACCGTCTAGGACGCCCTGGTTTTGAAAAACTCCAACTTCTCTATAACCTAATTTTCGATATAGACCTTGACCGCCTTGATTCGAGGGGAACGTAAAGAGAACAATTTTATAAAACTGATTCGCCTTAGCTTGTTCCTCTAACTCGGTAAGAAGAGCACTTCCCACGCCTTTCCCTCTATGGTCACGATCAATGTAAATAGACAAATCGGCTACCCCTGCATAAGCACAACGGAGGGAATAGGGGTTTAAGGAGGCCCAGCCAACCACCTTGCCTTGTTCTTCGGCAACAAGGATGACAAAACGATCCCTGTGCGAATCGTACCACTGCTGCATATAGGCCATATCTTTAGTTTCGGTTTCTAGAGTTGCGATTCGGTCCTCAATTCCTTGATTATAGATGCGCCGAATACTTTCCAAGTCTAAAGGTTGAGCTTGGCGTATCTTCATAGTTGTAGTTGACATTTGCTGGGACTCATGCATAAAGTACACTCCTTTTATTTGCATTTTGCAAGTATTGTTTAAAAGCTATCACCCCTTGACGGGGCGGCAGCAATTATCTGACTTTGCCATGGCTTCATTCATCAGTTTAATGGACTTTAGAACCGTTTGGTGCTCTTCTTCACTCATATAAGAGAAAACTTCATCCAAAAAAGCATTCATTTGCTGATCAATGGTCGTAGCCACAAACTTTCCTTCCGTAGTGAGGGATAGGGTATATACTCGACGATCGGAGGGATCAGGTGTTTTTTGAATCAAGTTCATTCGAACTAATGACTGAATCTGTCTGCTAAACGTTGTAATGTCCGTGCCGAGGATGTCCGCAATTTGCTGCATCGAAGGTTGATGCCGACGATCCACTTCATACAGGATATGGCTTTGTACAGGGGAGATATCACACCCACCTACACTACAGCAGTTCTTATTGAGCAATCCGAAGCGACGAGTCATAATTTGAAACAGTTCACGTGCGTTTTCCAAAGTATGTCACCTCTTGGATATAGTTATAACTTATTTATTTGCAAAATGCAAGTAAAAATCTAATCGTTTTATTTAAAAAGCAGACTCAATATTACAAATGCTTAGCTTATTCTTAGATAGGGGAGAATTTTAATCCTCTTTCTCGATCTAGCAAGTACGACTTTAAGCAGCTAGTTGACAATAACACTACTCTGCGTTACTATGTATCTGTAGTAAGTAACACTAAATACAAGTCATACAGAGTACCGAAAGAAAATAAAGCAAAGCACAGGTGGAGGATAACTTTGGAGAATATTACGGAAATGCTGAAAGGAGTGCTTGAGGGTTGTGTGCTTGAAATCATCAGCCGTGGCGAAACGTATGGCTATGAAATCACGCATCAGCTGCGAGAACTTGGTTTCACCGATGTGGTTGAAGGCACGGTGTATACGATTACCATGAGGCTTGAGAAAAATAATCTGGTGGACATCGAGAAGAAGCCTTCCACTATGGGGCCGCCAAGAAAGTTTTACACGCTTAATGCAGCCGGGCAGGAGCAGCTTGAAGTTTTTTGGAAGAAATGGGATTTCATCTCCAGCAAACTTAATGAACTTAAAGCGAAATAAATTTAAGGGGGAGAAGATGCATGAATTTTTTTGAAAAGCTGATCGGCAGTCTGGATGACAAGCGGGAATGGAGGGCGATGGAGGCGCGTGCCAAGTCTCTTCCAAGCGAATACCGCAAAGCTTACAGTGCGATCAAAAGCTATGTATGGACCGCTGGCGGTACTACGGAATGGAAGGACAGCAGCCGGATCTTTGGCGGCGTTCTTGATCTCTTTGAGGAAGGGGCGGCGGAAGGCAGAAAGGTCATTGACCTGACGGGTGAGGACGTGGCCGCGTTCTGCGATGAACTCGTGAAGGATACGAAAACCTGGAAAGATAAGTACCGCAAGAAGTTGAACGATACGATTGGCCGTGACTAACGTGAAAAGGAATTGCAATTGATCATCATACCGACACTGAATAGCTGATTACAAATGAGCAAATGCCATCTTCGCTATTCAGTTTTATTTTCACCCAGGTAGTCGGTTATACAGATTATCAGTCAGACTAAGTAGAGTGGTTAAAGGAGAGGGAATCAATTTTGGGAAAAGATCACCGGCAGTGACGTAGCGACTTTCTGCGACGATCTCATCGAGGATTCAAAACTTATGCCGATCTCTATCAAGAATCTTTGGACCAAGAAGGAACAAAGGAAGGTAACAAGGCCATGAACAAGTTTACGGATAAACCAAGTAAAAGGGGGGACCGGGATGGAAACCGCAATTGAGGTTAAAGGTCTGCGAAAATCCTTCAAGGATACGGAAGTGTTAAAAGGCGTCGATTTTGAAGTGAAGCGGGGTGAAATTTTCGCCTTGCTGGGCTCCAACGGCGCAGGCAAGACGACGATTGTCAGAATCCTCACTACGCTGCTCAAACAGGACGGAGGCACCGCCGCCGTTAACGGATTTGATGTTGCATCAAATCCCGGGCAAGTGCGACATGCGATCAGTCTAACCGGGCAATTTGCTGCCGTAGACGAGATATTGACCGGTCGGGAAAATCTGATCATGATCGCCAAACTGCGGCACCTGGCTAATCCGCGTCAAGTGGCTGACGATCTGCTGAATGGCTTCGGCTTAACTGAGGCCGCCGACCGCAGGATGTCCACCTATTCGGGCGGTATGCGCCGCAGGCTCGACATTGCCATGAGCCTCATCGGGAAACCGCAGCTTATTTTCCTCGATGAGCCGACCACGGGGCTTGACCCCGAGGCGCGCATTGAGACTTGGAAGATGGTTAAGGAACTTGCAGACAGCGGCACGACGGTATTCCTGACCACTCAGTATTTGGATGAGGCTGAACAGCTTGCCGATCGAATCGCTATTTTGCATGAGGGCAGGATTATTGCAGGGGGTACGCTTGAGGAACTGAAAAAGCTCTTCCCGCCCGTAAAGGTAGAGTATGTGGAAAAACAGCCAACACTTGAGGAGATCTTCCTCGCCATTATCGGTAAAAAGGAGGCCTAGCAACGATGTATAAATACTTTTTCAGCGACATGACCGTTATGCTTGGACGTTCCATGCGTCATATTCTCCGCAGTATTGACACCATTATCACAGTGTGCATTACTCCGATTGCTATGATGCTGCTGTTTGTCTATGTGTTTGGCGGCGCCATTCAAACTGGAACGGAGAGCTATGTGAACTACCTGCTGCCCGGCATCCTGCTGATTGCGATTGCCAGCGGTATATCCTATACGGCTTACCGTCTGTTTATGGATAAGCAGCGGGGCATCATTGAGCGGTTCCACTCCATGCCGATTGCGCGTTCTGCCGTGCTGTGGGGGCACGTGCTGACCTCGCTGGTATCCAACGTCATTTCGCTTGTTGTCATCATTCTCGTAGCGCTCCTTATGGGCTTTCGCTCGTCGGCAGGGATCCTGCCATGGCTTGCCGTAACCGGGATACTCATGCTGTTTACGCTGGCTTTGACATGGGTTGCGGCGATTGCCGGCTTATCGGGAAAATCGGTGGAAGGCGCAAGCGCCTTTTCTTATCCGCTTATCTTCCTGCCGTTTATCAGTTCGGCCTTTGTGCCAACCGATTCGATGCCGAAGGCCGTTCGCGTTTTTGCCGAAAATCAGCCGGTGACCTCGATCGTAGAAACCATTCGTGCCCTGTTGGCCAATCAACCGGCAGGCCATGAGATCTGGATCGCTCTTGCGTGGTGTATCGGCATTATGCTCGTTGCTTATTTCTTTGCGATGCGCGTGTACAAACGGCAAGCAGCTTAAGAGTTGCGCTCGTTTTGCTCATCGGGATTGAGGCCGTTAAGCTAACGGGGAAACGATAGTTCAGACAATAGTACACAATCATTAGAAGAGATTTATTTTTCCTGTATCCCATTCTCCGGTATAAACTTTTATTCCGTTACAAAATAATTAGCAAAAATGTATTTTAGAGGTTCTCCTTGAACGCTGTTTATGAACTCCCAATTTATTTCATCTATATAGTTACCCTTTGAAGAGATAGTAGATCCATTTATGCCAGTTGATCCGTCTGGTGAAATCAGCCCTCTTGTGCCAACAAAAGCGATTTTAGATGGATTGGCGAAGAAGATCATATTTCGATTCAGTTGGCCTTCAGCAATATTATAGGGGGATAGGTTCTTTAAATTTACAATTATTTTGTTGTTCTCTATATTCTTAGTTGCTGAAAAAGAAAAATGATAGGGAATAATTTCATTCGCAAAATCTTTATTTACTCGCTGCATTTCATTTATAACATTAAGTTTTTCGCTGTTCATCATTCTGGGATCGGCTAACTGTACAACGTTAGAGCCTCTGTTATAATCTATTTTGATTTTAAAAGCTTCAGAAATAAACCTTGCCGGCACCATAATAGTTGAATTCTTGACAACAGCGGTTGTATCCATTTGTTTTTGTATTCCATTGACATATGCGCTTCTTTCATTCAAGCCTACAATAACCTTGTCATTCCCCATAGTTACAGTTGCTTTCTGTTCATTCGCATTCCAATTCACTGCTGCTCCCATAACATCTCCGATTAATCGTAAGGGCAGAAGGGTCCTTCCGTTAGAATCTGCATAAGGCAATTGCTGGTTTGAATACAAAACAAAAGCGTTGTTTAATTTTAGCTTTAATGAGGGAGAGGTGATACCCTCTGCATACGCAGAGCTTTTGAATCCCGCCAAAATCAAACAAATGGAAGCTAATAAAATGGATAAGGACCTTATACCCTTCATTTTAATTCCTCACTTTCTAAAGATCTTATTTATGCTGCAGGAAAGCTAACCAAATATAAGACGCTATATACCAAAATAAGTTTCTACTTCCAATTATATAGACATTCCAAAATGTGCTAGAATCGGTTCTAAGCAAGCCAATAGTTGAAAGTAGACTTTGATGAGAGTAGGGGCGCCGCTATGTTTTTTTACAAATGTCTGATTTCTCCTGGGTCGGAAAAATCGACTCTTGCCAGGGCAATTGCGAAGTTCACTAAAGCTGCTATTATTGACCTTGATATTGTGAAAACAGGGTTATTAGAGGGGCTGGAGTTAGAGGGACAAGATAAAAATATAGATCCCAAGCGTCCGGTGGGGTTGCGTATCATATTGAATGGTCAAAACTTAACAACAGGCTGAAAAGTCGCGAGCAAATGATTACCCAAATTGGTTCAGTCGTATATTTGAAGAAAGATGGCAGGAGGAAATCAACCGTGCCAAAAAGCCAGTTCACTTGGAGTGTTTGAAAGTAGACACCTCACAACTTGTGGACGATTACATTGGTAATGTTCTCCTTTATATTAATAAATAATCTTACTAATCTTTCTTCAATGCCTTCTTAGCGGATTCGATAGGTTATTTTGTAAATGGAAGACACAACTTTAAAACCCCCTGATTGCTCAGGGGGCCTCTGTCCATGATCTTCTGCTATTCAACAAGGGGGGGCCATCATTACACTGGCCTGCCGTTTATTTCAAATCTTTGTCACCCTTGACTGTAGGATTGCCGGTCTGCTCCAGACGGGCTTCTTCCTTCTTCAAGGTATCGCGGACCTGTTCGGTGTCCTGCACCTGGCGTTTGTGAATATCCACTTCGCCGATGACAACAGGCCGTTTGCTGACTTCCACTCGTTCCTCCGTAACCGGAATCCGGATCGTTTCGTCGCGGCCGATTGGTTCGCCGGTAACTTCATCCTGAACCGCCTTTTTCTCGATCACCACTTCTTCGCGGGACACAGGAACATTAATGGATTGTTCATGTTCGATCACTTCTTTGTGCAGATTGACCTCGCCCGTCGTTTGACGTTTCTTGGAAATGTCCAGCTGCTCTTCATGCAGGCGCATGGTCCGGTCTTGACTTGTTCCATCAAGGATCGTATCCGGCGGGTCCATGGTCGCAATTTCCTGATAGAAGACCGGTTCTCTTGTTTCGCTAGTATCTGCAACTAGCGGATAATGGCTCGCATTCATGGAATGACGGTCACGGAATAAGGAGTAGACCTCATTTTTCCGGGTTTCTTCGGCATCGACCATGACGAGGATCCGGCCGCTTTTTACATTTGCATTATATTCTTCGGCTTCATCTTCCGGGATACCCATGCCCACCAAACCGCCGACAAGACCACCCGTACCTGCTCCGACCGCGGCACCTGTGAGCGTAGCAGCGATTGGTCCGGCTGCGAGGATAGGACCGATGCCCGGAATCGCCAAGGCTCCTAATCCTGCGAGCAAACCTGCTATACCACCGAGGACTCCTCCGGTCGCCGCACCTGCAGCTACACCTTCCGGCGCCTTCGTACCTGTTTCTTCGTGAATGTCATTTAAGTCGTGTTTGTTCTTTCCGATAACCGAAATATCCTCGGCTCTATAGCCAATTCTCTTCAAGTCCTGAATCGCATTCGTAGCATCTTGTTCTGTAGCAAATACACCCACTATTTTCTGTGTCATTGTCATTACCTCCAGATGTTATGTTGGGTTCATCTGTTACTTAACCACTACTCTTGTATTCAAACGGCCAGGGCTTTTCTTCCTGAAGGCAGTTAATTTTCTTCCTTATAAGCGGAATTTGTAGTTTCAGCACCTTGTCCTAATATTCTATTCAATCTCCATTATTCATGGTAAAATATTACTAAATTGAATGAATCACACAAAGGCCGAAGACCTCTAATCACCCAGAATCCTGCAGCAGGCTGTGATTGTGAACAGGAGGAAATCAAATGACTCGGAAAGCTAAACTCATCGCTATGATGACTGCGTTTCTGCTCAGTTTTGCAGGTGTGGGATACCTTTTTGACTTTAAGCCGGAGAATCTGCTGTATGCCGTGTTGATCGCGTTCCTTCCCGTTATGGCCGTCCTTTCTTTCGATTACAGGATGAAGATGACTGAAGATGATTATGAGTATGATTACAGAAAATAATCCATAGTGGGGCGGTAGACTGCCACTCTCATACAAAAGCAAAAACATTCAAAATCAGGAGCAGAGCTGGAAAAAGCTTGGCTCCTGATTTTTTTTTCCAAACTGAAAGTGGAAGAGGAAGGACAAGGTCCATTTCTTAAATCCACCGAACCCATGTAGAATAAGGGAGGATACGAAACGATCTTATTTACGAGATGGTCTCGTCACTGAATGATTTTGTTATAGGAGCTGAACCATGAACCGCATCTTGCTCATCGAAGACAATGAACAACTGCAGAAATATATATTCGATTACCTCGGTGCCTATGGCTTTGAGGCTTATAGACTGGAGAATTATGATGCTGTATTGGAGACCGTAGAGGAATCCCGGCCCCGCCTGATCCTGCTGGATATCACTTTGCCGAAGTTTGACGGGTTCTATTACCTGCGTTTAATCCGGAAAAAATACAACACGCCCGTCATCATCATTTCGGCGCTGAACGAGGAGGGGGAGCAGATTCGCGGGATGGAGCTTGGCGCGGATGATTATGTAACCAAACCGTTCTCGATCGGTGTGTTATTAGCCAAGATCAATGCCGTCCTGCGGCGGGCTGAAGGACAGTCGGTATCCTCTTTGGGCGTGGGCGGTTTGTCCGTCAGCGAAGATACAATGAATCTTCATTACCGGGGCCGGACCAGTGAGCTTACGAAAAATGAATATAAAGTGCTGCGGCTTCTCCTTAAGAACGCCGGGCAAATCGTGACCCGTGAGCAGATCCTGGAGGAGCTGTGGGATGACGCCGGGTTTGTGGACGATAATACGCTTACGGTCAATATGTCGCGGGTGAAGAAGAAGCTGGCCGAGCTGGGGCTGGAGAATATCATTGCTACGAGAAGGAGTGTCGGTTATGTCCTGGACCCGGCTGGTTTGTAGAACCCTGCAGCTTGAGAAAACGGTCATTGCCTTTTATTTAGCGAGCACAGCCCTTCTTTTTCTGATCTTTAACCTGCTGCTGGATCACGTCGTGATCGCTTATCCTCTTACGATGAGCCTGGTACTGTTAGCTGTGTATCTGGTGTACAAAATGGTTGCCTTATATCGGTTTCTGGACGATTTAAACGCAGTCAAGACCCCCGGCATTCAGCCGCGTTATCCTCATACTGCGGCGGAGGAAACCGTTTATGCCGCAATAGCCGATATTCATACCGCCTATCAGCATAAAATGGCTGTGTTAGAAGAACAGGTGTCGGGACGCAATACGATGTTTACAAGCTTTATTCATAATATGAAGACGTCGGCCGCGGTTATCGAATTGGCCGCAGCTTCTCCAAAAGCGGATAGGCTGGGCGACATCGTTCAGGAGAACGAGAAGCTGAAAAGCCATCTGGAGCAGGCGCTTAACATTTTGCGTCTGGATGAATTCGCGAACGACTACGTGCCGGAGCGCATCGAGCTTCGCGGGCTTGCCGAGTCCGTGATCAACGAGAAACGAAGGGATTTTATTTATGCGGGCGTGTATCCCAAATTAGGGGAACAGAAAGCCTATGTGTATACCGACAGAAAATGGTGCGGGTATATCGTCGATCAAATCGTGGCGAATGCGATCAAGTATAGCCCGTCCGGCGGGAAAGTTTTTGTGGATATCGAA
Organism: Paenibacillus physcomitrellae; assembly: GCF_002240225.1. NCBI lineage: Bacteria > Bacillati > Bacillota > Bacilli > Caryophanales > Paenibacillaceae > Paenibacillus > Paenibacillus physcomitrellae. The sequence continues at coordinate 3,704,356 of NZ_CP022584.1, forward strand.
TCGGCAGGTGAGAAAGCCGTGCTGCATATCCGGGACGAAGGCATCGGCATCCCGCCAGAGGACATACCGCGAGTGTTCGACCTGTTTTACACCGGGCAGAACGGGCGGTCAACTGCCAATACCGCTACGGGCATAGGACTAGCGATCGTCAAACATGCTGCCCGGCAGTTGGGGCACGAAGTAGAATTGACGTCAGCCGTTGGCGAAGGGACCTGCGTCAGCGTTACTTTTCGTACAAAAATGTAAGGTTACCGTAAGGGGAATCGATCCTTAATTTACGTTAAATCCTCTACAATGCTGAATCATGGAGGATGATAGAATGAAAGATCTGATAGAAATTCACAATCTGACGAAGGTCTACCGCTCCTTTAAGGGGGCGAGGGAGGTCACCGCTTTGGACGGAATCAGCCTTTCCGTTCAGAAAGGGGAATTTATCGGCGTTATGGGGCCGAGCGGCAGCGGGAAAACGACGCTACTGAATATCCTGTCGGGCGTGGATACGCCAACCGGAGGTTCGATTCACATCGAAGGCCGCAATATCGCGGAGATGAAAAAGGATGAGCTGGCGTTGTTCCGCCGTAAACGGACAGGTTATATTTTTCAGGACTTCAACCTGCTCGACAGCTTGACCCTCAAAGAAAATATTGCGCTGCCCTTGATTCTGGACAGGAAACCTCCGGGCCAAATCGAGCAGCGGGTGGAAGAGCTGATGCAGTTCTTCGGCATTGCCGAGCTTGCGGATAAATTTCAATACCATGTCTCCGGAGGCCAGCGGCAGCGCGTGGCGGCTGCCCGGGCGCTTGCGCCGGACCCGGCTGTTTGTTTCGCCGATGAGCCGACCGGCAACCTGGATTCCAAGTCTTCGGCCGGTGTGATGGATATGCTGACCCAAATGAACGAACAGAAGGACTGTACGATCCTGATGGTGACGCATGATGCCTTTGCAGCTTCGTATTGCAAACGGATTATTTTCATCCAGGACGGCCAAATCGCTGCGCAGATCCAGCGGGCCGGCGACCGGAAGGTCTTTTTCGATAAAATTCTGGAGGTTCAAAGCGTTCTGGGAGGCGATTCCCGGTGACGTTCCGGCATGTCATTCTGCAGAATCTGAAATTCAACACGAGGCGGTTCCTGTCGTATTTATTCGTGAACAGCTTTGTGGTGGCGGTATTGTTTCTGTACGGCAGTTTGCTGTTCAACGAGATTTTGGCCCGGGACCCGGCTATGAAGCTGGCCAAATCTTATGTCAATGGCGCCGCTTATGCGATTGTTTTGTTCTCGATTGTGTTTGTGGCCTACACGGGCATCTATTTCGTCAAAAGCCGCGGCAGGGAGTTTGGCGTGTACCTGACTTTAGGGATGACCACGCGGGATCTCAGCCGGATGATCCGGATCGAGAATCTGGTGATCGTGGCGGGTTCGATTTTGTGCGGACTGCTGTCGGGGGTGCTTTTGTCCAAGCTGTTCTATCTGATGCTCAGCAGGGTGCTTGATATCTCAGGCGACATCTACTACATCAGCTATAAAACGTTCCTGCTCAGTCTTGGTGTATTTCTGGTTGTGTTCCTGTGCAATCTGGTGTTTACCAGCCGTTTCCTGCACAAATTATCGATCCTGCAAATCACAAAGGCGTCCAGCACAAAAGGACATGCTAAATCCCATCCGGTACTGGGATGTATGACGATCCTCGTTTTGGCATTCTCGCTCTGGTTCTACCATGCGGCTGTCGCTTATAACGGCTGGGCTAAGGGAATCGTAGAGGACTATCCCATGGCGGGTTATTTGATCCTGGTATTCGGGATCTTCGGTTCGCTTTATTTTGTGGTCGCGTTCTTCATTGACGCGGTTCGGACGCTGCTTAAGCGGTTCCCGCCGGTTTATAACCGCTATATTTTGATCCTGTCTAACCTGTCCCACCGGTTTGTGGCCTACAAGGTGTCGCTTTATTTGGTGACGCTGCTGATTGCCTTGGCTGTCGTGTTTATGGGCTTTGGACTGAGTACGTTCAGCTTCGGCAAGAAGACGATCGGCGAATACGAGCCGTACGACTACATGGTGCAGACGAGCGGCGATATCAACCGTATTTCCGGGCCGGAATTGCAGAGAGTGGTCACAGAGAACGGCGGGACGCTGGATCTGTTCCATGCTTTGGAATTTATCCCCGATGTGCATTACAGGAACAGCCCGGACGGTTTCGCTCCCCGCCTTGGAGAAAGCATGCTGATCAGCGAATCTCAATTTAACGCCCATATGGGACTGTCGCTGAATGTAGCGCCGGATGAGCTGATTATCGTCAGCAATCATAAGGAAATGGCTGATGAGCCGGTCCATTACGACTCGGTTATTACCGTAGATCCTTGGCGTGAGGGGGTCAACCGTGCCCTTACTTCTCTCCGGAATCCGGTTTCGATGGACGAATTTCTAAAGGGACTGGGGGATGCGCAGCGCCTCGTCTATAAAAGCGCCCAGACCAAGACTATGTACGCAAGCTTTATCAATTCCTACGGAGATCTTGAGTTTCCGGCCGTTACGGCCCATGTCGTCGACGATTCGGTCTACAATAAGCTTCAGGCCCAGCGCGAAACGACCTATCTGTTTAACCTGAAGAGCGGCGACGGTGAACGGATTTTCTCGGCTTTGCTGAATACTCTTCGGGAAAAGAACAACGCGGACGCTTCCCTGTGGGCCAGCCCCGAAACAACGTTTGTGGATCGGGGAGAAGGCGTGTACGTCGAACACGACAAAGCGCAAAGCTTACGCCCGATTTATAAAGGGGAGCGGTATGAGATTGCGTTCCGGGTCAACGGTTTTCTGCTGTTTGCCTTGTCGTTCCTGGGTTTTCTGTTCCTCTTGTCATCCAGCATCGTGCTGTATTACAAAGTGGCAACGGATATCGATGAAGAGAAGGAGCATGCGGCGCTGCTGAGCAAAATCGGTCTCACAGAAGCCGAATATAAAGCTTATTTGCGAACGCATCTGGCTATCATTTTCTTCGCTCCGATGGTCATTGGCGGGGGACTCGGCCTGTTCCTGATCGATGCCGCGCTGAATTTTACCGTCTATGCCGGTTATCTAAAGGGCCGTGTGCTGCTGATGTATGGAATTTTTGTTCTGTTTGATATTTTGTTTTATCTATCGCTGAAGAAGAAGTTCATCCGCGGAGTAGGGCTATTCTTGCGCAGCCGCTGATCTGCCATTCTGCTGTTCTGCGATCTACTGCACTACTGTACTGCTGCATTGCTGATAGTCAGACTTATCATAGAAAAAAACTAAGCCCAAGGGGAACGGATAGACTCCCTTTGGGCTTATTAATTGTTCAAATAAGTTGGTTCTAAATTTGGTTAGATCATTTGATGTCCAGATCATTTGTTGGCTTAGAACATTTGATGGATAGAGAATAGATCATTTTATGATGCTCTATTGTTCAGCTTTCCTGCCCTTCATGCGACTCTGTTCTCCGCTCCGCAGCGTAACTAATAGCGCCAATCACCAGACCCAAGCCAACTAGAACGGCACCTACCCATGGCAAAGCGCCGATGGAGAGCTGGTTAATGGTCCAGCCGCCGATAAACGCCCCGGCTGCATTGCCGAGATTGCCTGCCGAGTGGCTGGAGGTAGAAGCAAGAGCCGGAGCTCCTTTGGCGAGATTCATGACGCGAATCTGCATGCCGGGCATTACGGCGAAGGAAGCCATGCCCCACAGGAAAATAGTCAGCACAGCCGCTACATGGCTGTGGATCGTAAAGGTCAGAATCGTCAGCAGCACGCTGGTGGTCAGATAAATGCCCAGCACGGAAGGCATCAGCTTCCAGTCGGCCAGCTTGCCGCCTATTATGTTGCCAATCGTAACGCCGCAGCCGAAGAGCACCAGAATCCAGGTCACATTGGATTCCGCAAAGCCGGTGATTTGCGTCAGCAGCGGAGTGATGTAAGTGAAGACAGCGAACAGTCCGGCATTGCCAAGCGCAGCGACGAACAGGAACAGCAGCAGCTTCGGCTTCACCAGAGCGCTGACCTGCTGGAGAATCCCGCCGGATTCGTCCTGTTTGATCTTTGGAATGAAGATCATCACGCCGATCAGCGCAACCACTCCCATCAGGGAAATGGTCGCAAACGAAGCGCGCCAGCCGAGATGCTGGCCGATAAACGTACCGACCGGCACACCGATAATATTTGCTATCGTCAGTCCGGCCATCATAATGGATACGGCGCCAGCCCTTCTGTCCGGCTTAACCAGGTTGGAGGCGATAACCGCTCCTACGCCGAAGAACGTTCCGTGTGTCAGCGCGGTCAGCAGCCGGGCTCCCATCAGAAAAGCATAATTCGGTGCAATGACCGAAACGCCGTTGCCGAGAATAAAGATGACCATTAGGAGGCAGAGCAGCAGCTTTTGCGGAATCCGGTGGGTCAGTATAGTCAAAATAGGCGCGCCAACCGCAACGCCAAGCGCGTACATCGTAATCAGCTGGCCCGCCGTGGGGATGCTGACATTTAAATCCTGAGCGACATTGGGCAGAATGCCCATGATCACAAATTCGGTCATGCCGATAGCAAAAGCGCCTACCGTCAAAGACAGGATCGAGATCGGGAAGGGATCTTTACGAACCTGTTTCGTAGTAAGCGGCTGAGGCTGAGATAATGCCATGATGAGTCAACCTTTCTGCATACAGTATATAAATCTCCACTTGTTTATTTCTCTCTAAGAACGCCCCGATAAATCTATATCATCATAATGACAATTCGGGCAAATAAGCAAGCAAATCTTTAAGTGTTTGGAAAGGCTGAATTCTCATTGTGGATAAACAAACAAGACCAAAGGGGTCCCTTTGGCCGGATTAGACATCAGCTCGAATCCTGAATCGGATCCTGAATTCAAACTCTGAACAGGAACGCGAATCCTGAACGCGAAACCTGAACATGAACTCGGATACTTCAGCCCGAACATGGTTTAGAATATTTTATTGAGCAAAATAATTATCCCTATAATAGCTGCAAAAATGGCGAGTGCAATAAACTGATTCGAAATCTGCCGCCAAAGGCCCGGAGCGCCGTGATGATGAAGGTTATGCTGGTTCACATCGTGGTTCGCCTTAAGCGCATAAGGGTCATTGGTGCCGGGATTAGTCGGAACGTTGAAATCCCCGAAGTCAGACATGTGGATCAACTCCTTTGTCAGGATATGGATCTGTATAATATCATTATACAACATATTCCATATTCTTCCTAACCTAAGTTGAGCTGTACACTCCTCATCCTCATCAAGCCAAACTCTAAATATGAAAAACAGAAAGGCGCTCCGACCAAAGCCTGAGCGCCTTACTGTTATTAAGCGTATTAAGCGGAGGCCGTCCATCTTATGCAGTAAGTCCTTATGCAGCAAGTTCAGGCAGGCTGGACCGCTTTGCATTTGTCCTTAAACGGACAATCCCTCACGCAAATCCTGTTACCGGATGCGGTACATAAGGCTCTTCGAGCCGCTGAATTTCGTCGGCGGTCAGTACGATTTCGAGCGCCGAAACGGCATCCTCCAGGTGGTGGGTCTTCGTTGCGCCGATGATCGGAGCCGTTACAGGCTGCTTCTGCAGCACCCAGGCCAAAGCGATCTGCGCGCGGGGCACGCCGCGGGCTTCGGCAATTTCTTTGACGACTGCAGCCACCTTGCGGTCGGCTTCTTCGGTCGCCGTGTACAAGGTGCGGGCGAAGTTATCATTTTCCGAGCGCAGGCTGGTGTCTTCCCAGTCCCGGGTCAGACGGCCGCGGGCCAGCGGACTCCAAGGAATGACGCCGATATTCTCGGCTTGGCACAGCGGCAGCATTTCCCGCTCTTCTTCGCGGTACAGCAGGTTCAGATAATTCTGCATGCTGACGAACCGTGTCCAGCCGTTCCGCTCCGCTGTGTACAGTGCCTTCTGGAACTGCCAGGCGTACATGGAGGAAGCGCCGATATACCGGGCTTTGCCCGCTTTTACCACGTCATGGAGGGCCTCCATCGTTTCCTCAATCGGAGTATTGTAATCCCAGCGGTGAATTTGATATAAGTCCACATAGTCGGTGCCCAGTCGTTTCAGACTGTTATCGATCTCCGACATAATCGCTTTGCGGGACAAGCCCCCGCCGTTTGGACCCGGACGCATAACGCCGTGTACCTTGGTCGCAATCACGACTTCATCACGGTTTGCGAAATCCTTTAAGGCCCGTCCAACGATTTCTTCGCTGGTTCCGTCCGAGTAGACATTTGCTGTATCAAAGAAATTAATGCCAAGCTCCAAAGCCCTTTTAATAAAAGGACGGCTCTGCTCTTCATTCAAGGTCCAGGTGTGATTGCCGCGGTCAGGATCGCCGTAGCTCATACAGCCCAAAGCCAGCCGGGATACCTGCATTCCTGTGTTTCCTAGTCTTACGTATTGCATGCGAATTCTCCATCCCTTCCATTCGGATTTGATTGGTTATGATTCCAGCATGTCACATAAGCGAGTGCTTATCTTTAGTTTAGAGGAGCAACAAAGCGGATGCAAATATTTCCTGTGTTAAAAATTACATACTTCATACTAGATTCCTACTAGCTGTAAATATTTTTTCATCGCTTGTCACAAATTGCCTTTTGTGAAAGTTATATAGGCAAAGGAGGTCATCCATTGAACAACGACAAAGAGGATCAACCGAGCCTGGATTTAAAGCGGGCTGTGGAGCAAGTCCAGTCGGGCGATATTTCTGCCTTTCCGGTGATCATTCGCCATTTGCAGAAAAACATACTGCTGTATTGCTATTATCTGCTCGAGGATCAGGCTGAGGCTGAAGATGCTGCTCAGGACATTTTTATTAAATGTTTAAGGCGAATCCAGGATTATGCGCCTACAGCTTCTTTTTCCGCATGGGTTTATAAAATTGCTCACAATCATTGCATCGACTTAATCAAGAAGAGGAACAGAATGCGCCAAATGTTGTCACAGTATAGAAGAGAACGTGCTGAAGAAGATAAAGGGAACAAGTATACCGATCAAATTATTCAATTGTTAGAGAAGCTTAACACCGAAGACAAAAGGATACTGCTGCTAAGAGCGCTTGAAGAATACAGTTTCGATGAAATAGGGGCCATTATGGGTCTCAAACCAGCTACAGTCAGGAAGAAATACGAAAGAATCCGAAAGAAAATCGTAAAGAGAGAGGTACAAGGAGGGAGACAATATGAGCACTCGTTCAGAGGTTGATGATGTTCAAGATGTTCAATTAGAACGGATAGAACAGTTAATCCGAAATACTCCGATGGCAATCGATCTGACTGAACCCACTATGGAACGCTATAAAAATAGTAACGATTCCCCTGGTGCTCGGCACGATAAACGTCAGATAATAACGGCGATAATAGCTTCGGCGGCCGCCTTTTTTATCATTGTGATTAGCGGTAGTTTTGTTTCTCCCACCATGGCTGCATCAATTAAACATGGACTTGCTTCTATCTTTAATTTATCCGATGATTTAGGTTTGAAGTCGGCTGAAGACAACGGTCTTGTCACGCATCTCGAAGCCAAAGATACACATCAAGGATTAACGCTCAAAGTACCCTTGGTAACCTATGACGGATCGCGTGTAGCCATTGGTTTGGAGCAGGAGCAGGGACAAGAACAGGAACAGGAACAGGAACAGCAGCAGGCCGCTTTTGGGGAAACAGATTCCGAAGATGGGATCATAAATCGAATAAGTGATATAGACCTGTTCATTGACGGGAAGTCCATACAAACCTTCGCTCCGGATTCCTCAAACTCAATAGGGATCCTTCAATATCCGGGTAAGGACAACAATTCTTCTATTATGGAATTTTCTGATCTTCACAACCAAGGAGGGAAGGCATTCCCTTCCAACTTCAATTTAGGTCTGAATATTAAAGTGTCAGGAATAGAGGAGCCCTTTAGAATCCATATCCCGGTTGAGCGAAATACAGGGAACTTTCTGGTTCTGCAGCCATCTGTAAGCAAACACTATAAAAATTTTGATTTCACCATCGATAAAATTGAGCTTTCTCCTCTTACAACCACAATAACAACGCATCTCAGGTTATTGGGAGATGCAGAGTTTGATGTACCAACAAGAAGTATGGGGATCGATGTGTTTGATGAGAAGGGAAATAAATTCAACCTGTTAAGCGGCAATGGATGGAATGCAACGGGGGGGACCGAATTAGTGACCGAATATCGCTTTAATCCATTTCCCTCCACTCCTCAAAAGATTATTATTAAACCTTATTTCATGCGATTTAAGAAGGACAAAACAAGTTTCCAGCTTGATGAAGACGGATACCCGATTGTCGATTATATTCCTGAACTAGAGGTGACGCTGCTTTGTCCACCGGAGTCTCGTTAAACCCAGTAGAAAGTCGCGTTTTGCTTGCCTCCTTTCCATCCATCATGTACTATCGGGTTTGAGGTGATAGAGATGACAACGGATCAACAACATAAAGACAAGATCGGGGTCTTATTTGTATGTCTCGGCAACATTTGCCGTTCGCCGATGGCCGAGGCGATGTTCCGCCATCTGGTTCAGCAGGAAGGACTTGCGGATCGCTTCAACATCGATTCGGCCGGAACCGGCGACTGGCATACCGGAAATCCCCCGCATCAGGGTACGCGGACTATTCTGGACCGGTACGGCATTTCCTATGAGGGGCTGCGGGCGAGACAAGTAGCTGCCAATGATTTTTCAGACTTCGATTATATTATTGCAATGGACGACTCCAACGTGAGCAATCTGCGCAAGCTGATGAAAGGCACCTCCACCGAGGTCATCAAGCTGCTGGATCTCGTTCCCGATGTGAAGCTGAAAGATGTACCGGACCCTTATTATACCGGCAATTTCGACGAGACTTACGAGCTGGTAGGCAAGGGAAACAAGGCTTTACTGGAACACATCCGGCGTGAGCATAATTTGTAAAGACAAGTAAGGGGCCAATCGAGGAATCGATCAGGCTCCTTTTTTCTTTGCCAGCTTCTCATAAAAATACATATCCCGCCCTACACACGATGGACACAAGTTTATTCTATACTGGCGTTAGCGGGAGGAAGTATAAGAGGATGCATGGCGCGGTTCCGGCTTCTCCCGGGTAAATAAAGTCATACACTTTGGTGAAAAAGGGAACGATGGGGTACAAAGAATAGAAGACCCTTAGAGGCGGAGTGAATGTTATTGAAGCGAAAAGTATTGCTGGTGGAAGACGACGCGCTGATGCGCGAGTTTATCACCGATTATTTCAAGAAGGAAGATTGGGACGTTTATGAAGCGGAAAATGGGGTGGCGGCGCTCCAGTTGTTCGCCGAGACGAAAATGGATCTGGTCATCCTCGACATTATGATGCCTGAGCTCGACGGGTGGTCTACCTGCCGGGAAATCCGCCGGGAATCCAATGTGCCGATCATTATGATTACGGCCAGAACGGAGGACGACGACCAGCTGCTCGGATTTGAACTCGGCGCGGATGAATATGTCACCAAACCCCTGAGTCCGCGAGTGCTGGTGGCCCGGGCGGCAGCGCTGATGAAGCGGGCCGAAGGCAGCGGGCAGAACCAAGGTGATTTGTTCGTCCAGGGAAGGCTTTCGGTCAACAAACAATCGCATGTGGTAACCGTAGCGGGAAATAAAGTCAATCTTACGCCCAAAGAATACGATTTGCTGCTGTTTCTGATCAGCCATTACGGCAAGGTGATGCCGCGGGAATATATTTTGGACAGCGTATGGGGCTACGATTACTTTGGGGATTTACGTACGGTCGATACGCATATCAAGAAGCTGCGGGCCAAGCTGGGGGAAGAAGGCCGGTATATCGGCACGGTTATTCGCTCCGGCTATAAGTTTGAAGGCGACCTATGAGCATGCGCGGCGTTGTATTCAAGCTGTTTGCCGTGACCTCCGCTCTCATTCTGGTTCTGTTCTCCCTGGTGATGCTGCTGGAGAGCTTGTTCTTTGAGCGGTTCTACCGCTCCAGCAAGATCCACGATTTGTCGCAAAATATGCAGGTCTTTGCCCGGCAGCTGCAGCAAGAAGACAAGGGCGGCAGTGAGCAGGAGATGGACCGAATGCTGGGGACCTTCATGAACCGCAATGATGCCAGCACAGCCCTGTTGAACGGGGAATTCAACAGAGTAGCTATTAATCCTTATTTTATTCAGCTTCGGACGGCTGATAAATCCGTCACCGTGTTGTTCCCGTCTGAAGGAATGACTGTCCGCGATTTGCAGCTGAACATCCAACCGGGCGACCAGCTGGTCGTGGACGGTATCTACATGGATGAGAAGGACACCGTGCTGCATCCGGTGGAGTTTCAGCCATCCGGGGCAGAGCCGGGGGAAGGGCTGATGCGGGTCTCCGGGACGGTGACCGATCTGATCCTGCCGGAGCAGCGCTCGTTTAATCCGTATTATCAGGATGCGCTGGTGGATAACGCGCTGAGAGATCTTGCGCCGCAAAGCCAGCCGGATAACCAGCTTAGCGATGGGAATCTCCTTAGGCGGGAGTGGACGGATGAATGGAGCGGTGTTGAATATGCGGTGCTCATCCAGCCGTTGCCTGAGCTGCAGACGCAGAGCGGGGAACAGCGTTACCTGTTGGCCATGACCTCGCTGCAGCCGGTCGGGGAAGCCGTAGGGACGCTCAAACAATATTTTGTGTATGCGGCTCCGGCCATTCTGCTGCTTGTGGTCCTGCTGTCCCTGATCTATTCCCGCATCGTATCGCGGCCGCTGGTCAAGCTGAACCGATTGTCCGAGCGGCTGGCCAGGCTGGATTTCTCGGCACAGCCGGATATTCGTTCCCGTGATGAATTCGGCACCTTGTCTCGCAACCTGGTTTCGCTGTCCCGCAATCTGGATGAGACTCTCCGGGAGCTTTCGCGGACCAACTGGCAGCTTAAGAAGGACGTGGCAGAGAAAGAACGTTCCGAGCAGCTCCGCAGAGAGCTGATCGCTAATCTGTCTCATGAGCTGAAGACCCCTTTGGGCATTGTAAAAGGGTTCGCCGAAGGGCTTCAGGATGACGTGGCTGAAGAGAAACGCGAGCGTTACCTCGCTTTGATCGTCCATGAGACGGATCGGATGAACGCCTTGATCCTCGAAATGCTCGAGCTGTCCAAATATGAACTGAAGGCCGTGAAGCTGCATACGGAAGTGTTCCCGCTGACAGAGCTGATAGAGACGATGGCAGCATCCTTCTCGCAGCAGATGGAGAAGAAAGGGCTGACATTCCGGATGGAGACACAAGGCGGGGGCGCAGAGCGTTACGTAACCGGAGACCCCGGCAAGCTGGAGCAGGTTATTCTGAACCTGTTAAGCAATGCCGTAAGGCATGCAAGCCCGAATAGCACGATCTATGTAGAGGTTGGAGCGGGCGATGCAGGAACCCTTACGGTCTGGATCGAAAATACCGGAGCTCCCATTGCGGAAGAAGACCTTGATCGGATCTGGGATCATTTCTACCGCGTGGAGCGCTCCAGGGACCGGAAGTCCGGTGGGACAGGGCTGGGGCTTGCGATCGTCAAGCATATTCTGGAGCTGCACGGCAGCCGGTATGGCGCGGTAAATACCGCAAAGGGCGTTGCCTTTTATTTTACCTTGCAAGAATTCAAAGGAGATGACTATGAAGATGAATATGAATATAAATAGAACGATTTTGGTTGGATCAGCGCTGCTGCTTACTCTGATGATGAGTGCCTGCGGCAAACCCGAAGCCTCGGGCGGGAATCAAGCTGGCGTGGGAAGTAATGCAGGGGCGGATTCCTCGCCAAACAGTCCAAACGGCTCCGCCGGTTCGTCAGCTTCGTCAGCTCCGGCAACTCCATCAGTGGAACCAAACGAACCCTCCGCTCCGGCTGCAGACGAGCAGCCGGGCACCGGAGATTCAGCTGTGCCTTCGTCCGGGAACTCATCCTCCGATGCCAATACAGGAGCGGAGGAGGGCAGCAGCGGAGAGATCCTGATCATCATTGATCAGACGCCGAAGCCGACTACGGAGGTTCGCAGCTTCGACTTTTCGATCCAGAAAGTGCCGGAAGGTTATATGCTTCAAGAAATGCAGTGGGTGTCGGACAAAAACAACATTTCGAACACGCCGCAAGAAGCCCTGCAGAACGGGCAGACGGGTGCTGACGGTTTCTATATCAGCGGTAACGGCCAGTTCTCCGGCTTCTTCTATCCGGAAGAGATGAAAGGCGAAAAGGGCCAGGTCATCTTCCAGTTCCAGAACGATCAAGGACAAGAACTCAGCTGGAAGAAAGAAATCGAGCTGAAATAAACGGGCAAATAGAAGCGATCTTACCCAGCCGCATTCAACTGGCGCCAGGATTCATCTGGCGTCAGTTTTTCCTTTATAATAGCTGTAACTACATTAATATTGGAAAAAGAGGTGTTCCTATGCTGCTCGAAGTCATCGCAACGTGCATCGAAGATGCCGTCACCGCCGAACAAGGCGGGGCGGACCGGATCGAACTTATCACCGCCATCGGCGAAGGCGGGCTGACGCCCGGAATCGGCATGGTCAAGCAGGTGGTGCGGTCCATCCGGATTCCGGTTCACGTTATGGTCCGTCCGCACAGCCGCTCCTTCGTGTATAGCCAGCCGGATCAGGAAGTCATGGCGGAGGAGATCAAAGCGATCCGGCAGGCTGGAGCCGCCGGCATCGTTATCGGTGCTTTAACGCCGGCGGGGCGGATCGACCGGGCTGCGCTGGAGCGCTGGCTGCCGCTGGCGGAAGGGATGAATGTGACCTTCCACCGCGCTTTTGACGAGCTGGCTGACTTGACCGGCGGGCTGGCGGAGCTGAAGGCTTACCCGCAGATCAACCGGGTGCTGACCTCGGGAGGTGTGATGCCGGCTCCGCAGGCCATTCCTGTGATTGCCGATTTGGTGCGGCTGTCCAGGCAGCCTGACGCCAGCCTGGCGCAGGAAAGCCCCGCAGGGTCCGGGCAAGAGGGCCAGACCCAGACTCGGCAGGAACGGCCGGTCATTTTGGCAGGACACGGTCTTACGATAGAAGGCATCGCCGATTTCGTCCAGGCCGCCGGTGTGGCTGAGGTGCATTTCGGAACGTCGGTGCGGCGGGATGGAGACGGTTTAAAGGAGATCGATCCGGAGCGGCTGCGGAAGCTCGTTAAGAGACTTAAAGGTTAATGATGTGAATGAGCCGATTAATGACGGACTTAATGAACGGATTAATGTATTTTTTTCGGATCTGCTGGAGAATTCCGTCCGGACTCGAATGGGAAGGCCCAAAAGTGGTAAAATAAAACAAAGGCCAAAGCCGGGAGTTTGATGCCGTTAAGGCAGGTTTTGGATCTGGAAACAGGCTGCTCAAATACGTTGATGATGTCGAGCATGTGAACTCGAACAAGTGAAGAACCTGTGTAGGCGAAAGAGCATGTGAAGGTGAAGATCATACGAAGGGAGCCAGGATAATGAAGGATCTGTTTAACCGAGCGGTATCACTCGGACTGGGTGTAGCGGCACAAAGCAAGGAGCAAATTGAGAAAGCGGTGGAGGAGCTCGTCAAGAAAGGCGAAATCACCCGAGGCGAATCGTCGGACGTAGTCAATGATCTGGTTGCTAAAGGCCAGGAGGCCCGGCGGAATCTGGAGACTATGGTCAATGAACGCGTCCAGAAGATGACAGGAGCTCATCACTATGCAACAAAAGAGCAGGTTGAGGAGCTGCTGAGACGGATTGAACTGCTGGAGCAAAAGGTTTTTGCGCAAAATCCTGGGTTGACTGGAACGCAGGCACAGGCGCCGGCGGGAGATTCCGCGGAAGGGGGAGCTTCGGCTCCGGTTCAAGAGCTGGCAGACGATCTGCAGAAACCGGACGACCGCCTATAACGGCGGCGTATACCGGACAAGGAGGGAGGAGAGCGGACGATGAAGGCGGGGAAACGGGTAAGGCATCTCCTCCGGTACCGGGAAATCGCATCGGCTCTGGTCCGCAACGGCTTCGGGTATATTGCCCATGAGCTGGGGTTTCCCGATCACATTCCGTTTAAGGGGAGGAAAGAAGAGTCCCATCCGAAGACGCGGGGCGAAAGGATCCGTCTCATTCTGGAGGAGCTCGGGCCAACCTATGTGAAGATCGGCCAGATCGCCAGCACCCGTCCCGATCTGCTTCCGGCTGACATTATTGCCGAGCTGGAGAAGCTGCAGGATAACGTGCCTCCCTTCTCTTACGAAGCCGCTGCGGCGATCGTGGAAGAAGAGCTCGGCGGTACTATCGAGGAGCTGTTCCTGGATTTTGCCCGCGTGCCTATGGCGGCGGCCTCCATCGGACAGGTGCATGAGGCCGTGCTGCCAGACGGTTCCAGAGTGGCGGTTAAGGTGCAGCGTCCTAAAGTGGAGCAGGTGATCCGGACCGATCTGGATATCCTTCTGGAACTGTCCCGTATAGCCGAAGAGAGGCTGGAATGGGCGAAGCATTACCGGGTCAGGGAAATTGCTGAGGAAATCGCCAAAGTGCTGAACGAGGAACTCGACTACACGCTTGAAGCGAGGAACGGGGAGAAGATTTCAGCCCAGAGCCTGCAGTCCGGCAGCGTCAGAACTCCGAATTTGTACTGGGAATACTGTACCCGCAGGGTGCTGACGATGGAATTCCTGACCGGCATTAAATTAACCGATGCCAAAAGGCTGGAGGCTGCCGGCGTAAACCGCAAGCAGCTGGCAAGCCGCATTGCGTCGGTCATTTTCCATCAGATTCTGGTCGAAGGGTTCTTTCATGGGGACCCTCATCCCGGCAATTTCCTGGTGCTGCCCGGCGGCGAGCTGGCGATGCTGGATTTCGGGATGGTCGGAAGGCTGTCGCCGAGTATGAAGCAGCATTTTGCCTCCATGGTAATTGCGCTGCGGAGCCAAAGCTCCAAAGGGATTATAAGAGCGATTGCCGCAATGGGCATCGTTCCTGACGAAGTTAATGAGTCCAAGCTATTTGATGATGTTGAGCAGCTAAGAGAACGATATTATAACGTTCCGCTCAGCCAGATCAGCCTGGGGGAAGCGGTGAACGACATGTTCCGGGTTGCCTTTCGGCACCGGATCATGCTGCCTTCCGAGCTGACGCTGGTGGGTAAGGCATTGCTGACGATGGAAGGAGTAGTCACGGCCTTGGACCCTGACATCAGCGTGTTCGATATTGCCGAGCCCTACGGCTTACAGTTACTGAAGGAACGGGTTAATCCGGTTAACGTCTTCAAGCAATGGTCGGACAAAATCCCGGACTACTGGGACCTGCTGACCGATGTGCCCAAGAACATCAAGATCTTAAGCACGCTGGTCAAGAAAGGCAAAGTACAGGTCGAGCTTACCGTTCCGGAGCTTAACGCTTTTCTACGCAGGCTGGACAGGGTAAGCAACCGGGTCTCTTTCAGTATCGTCCTGTTGTCCTTCAGTATTTTGATGACGGGTCTCATCATCGCCTCCGCGATGAGCAGCCAGCAGTCGGTGCTGTGGAATTTCCCGGTGATCGAGATCGGCCTGATCATTTCAGGCATTCTGGTGGCCTGGCTGATCCTGGCGATCTTCAGGTCCGGACGTTTTTAAGGATTATGACGGGCTAAAGATAGGGATAACCGAACAAGATAACTGGACAAGATAACCGAGCGAGTCGATCGAATAAGGCGACTGAACAAGGTCTCGAACAAGACAACCAAACAAGACAAACCGCCGGACCAAGAGCTAGATGCTCTCTTGCCCGGCGGTTTTTGTCATGCGGAAATCCGTGGGGGAGTATCCGGTCGTTTTCTTGAACATCCGTGAGAATAGCAGCTGGTCTGCATAGCCGACGGAGAAGGCAATTTCCTTGATGGACAGTGCAGTCTGGGACAGCAGCTCGCAGGCTTTCTCCATCCGGTAACGGGTCAGGTACTGCTGGGGAGGCAGGCCGGTGGAGGCCTTGAACAGCTGAGCGATGTATTTGCGGTGCAGGCCAAGTGCAGAGGCCATATTCTCAATGGTGATCGGCTGCGTATAATGCCGCTGGATATAACAGATGCCTTGTCTGACATAATCGTTATGGATCTGCTGCTTCTGCGGCAGTGCGGCCTCATGGACGTCAGGCTCCAGCAGAATCGACAAAAAGGCGTACAGGGCGGAAGCCACGCGCAGCGGGTTGCTGTAAGGCTGCTGGTTGGCATCAAACAAATGGTTTAAGCAGGCCCGGATTTCAGCGTCTCTGGAACAGGAAATGACTGGATGCTCATGGGTGAACCCCCCCTGCCGGAGATAATGCTCCGCCTGGCTGCCGTTAAAGGCTACCCAGGAATAATTCCACGGGTCGGTTTCGTCCGCCTGATAGAAACAGAGTTCTCCGGGGGTCAGAAGGAAAGCTTGGCCGGCAGATAACCGGTGGGTTTCCCGCGGCGTTCGGTAGATGCCTTGTCCACTGTGGATGTACAGAATTTTATAATGATCCTTAATGCCGGGTCCCCATGAATGGCCGGGGAGGCACTGCTCTGTACCGGTATAATAGAACTGGATGTCCTGGCCGGCGTCTATGTAATGTTGAGCGATTTTATGCGGTTTAACGGTCATCAGGCATTTCCCCTTCAATGACATTTTTCCATACGATACTGCCATTCTATCATAGAATAAGTATTACTATTTTACTAAAATGATATAGGAAACGCATTCAGATAAGGGAGAGGTGTGTTGTTTCATGGAATATACTTATTTAGGCAGAACAGGAATGAAGGTCAGCACCTTGTGTCTTGGAACGATGAATTTCGGCGTAGATACGGAAGAGAAGGAAGCTTTTCGCATCATGGATGCCGCGCTTGATGCGGGAATTACTTTTTTTGATACAGCAAATATTTACGGCTGGGGGGAGAACTCCGGGCTGACAGAGACGATTATCGGAAAATGGTTTGCCCAAGGCGGCGGACGGCGCGAGAAGGTTGTGCTGGCTACCAAGGTTCATGGACAAATGCATGATGCCAGCGATGGTCCGAATGACGAGCGCGGCTTGTCCCTGTACAAAATCCGCCGTCACCTCGAAGGTTCCCTTCGCCGGCTGCAGACGGATCACATTGAGCTTTACCAGATGCACCATATTGATCGCCGCACCTCTTGGGAAGAGCTGTGGAGCGGATTTGAAGCGATGGTGAACCAGGGCAAGGTCGATTATATCGGCTCAAGCAACTTTGCCGGCTGGCATTTGGCGAAAGCGCAGGCCGCCGCGGAGAAACGGAATTTCCTGGGGCTTGTCAGCGAACAGCATTTGTACAACCTTGTGAACCGCAATGCGGAGCTTGAAGTGCTTCCTGCGGCTCGGGATTACGGTCTGGGTGTCGTGGTCTGGAGTCCGCTTGCGGGCGGCCTGCTCGGCGGCAGCGCACTTAAGGCGGATAAAGGTAAACGTACAAGCCATGCTCAAGAGAAGATTGAACGTCATCGCCAGCAGCTGGAGCAGTATGCGAAGCTATGCGACGAACTCGGCGAGTCGCAAGCCAATGTGGCTTTGGCCTGGCTGCTGGCCAACCCGGCGATCACAGCGCCGATTATCGGGCCAAGAACGATTGAGCAGCTGGAGAATACGCTTCGTGCTGTAGAGATCAAGCTGGATCAAGCGACGCTGGATGAGCTGGACCGCATTTTCCCGGGGCCTGGGGGCGCTGCACCGGAAGCTTACGCCTGGTAAGGGCGGACCTTGAGAATCAGTTTTCAATAAGTAAGGAAAAGGGGGCCAAGCCGCTTGAACAGGTATGCATTTGTAACCGGAGCTGACCGGGGCCTCGGGCTGGCGCTGGTGAAAGGGCTGCTGGCACGGGGATACACCGTGTTTGCCGGTCAATACATGCCGCAGTGGACGGAGCTCGCCGAACTGAAGCAGGAGCAGGGGGATTCGCTCCTGCTTGTCCCGCTTGATATTGGAAGCGGATACAGTGTTGGCGAGGCGGCGAAGCAGGTTGCTGCCGTTACGGATCGGCTGGAGATGCTGATCAATGCCGCGGCCATTTTGGGCGATACTGATGCGACCGTGGAGGACGAACTGGATTTTGAAGAGATGCAGCGGGTTTATAATGTTAATACGCTGGGTTCGCTGCGGGTTACGAGTGCGTTGATCAGCCATGTGCTTAATAGCGAAGGCAAGCTTGTCGTGAATATTTCCTCGGAAGCCGGAAGCGCCGAGGACAGCGAACGCACCAGCTGGTTTGCTTACTGCATGTCCAAATCGGCGGTGAACATGCAGTCCAAGCTGATTTTCAACCGGATTGCCCCTAAGGGAGGCAAGGTGCTGGTTGTACATCCGGGCTGGGTGCGGACTTATATGTCCGGCACGCTCAGCACGGAAGGCGAATTGTCGTCCGATGAATCGGCTGCTGCTATTTTGCAGCTGGCCGATGAGCGTTTGCAGCCTGGATATAGGCAGAAGGAGCTGTCGCTGATCGATTACAGCGGAAGGCAGATGAACTGGTAGAATTTTATTGTTCAGGAGGTGTTTGAATGACGGTTAAAACTTTACTCCTGGGAGATCAAGCTGAGGCTCCCTATCATCCTTTGGGGGCGGTACGTGAGACGCTGACGGCTCTGTTAGGGACGGATTATCAAGTGGAAGCCACGGAAGAGCGCGCCCGTTTGGCTGCGGACCGGCTCACCTTATCCGAATACGGTTTATGTATTTCCTATACGGACAGCTGGAAGCGAGTACCGCATGCCCGGGAGACGGCAGGGCTTATTCAATATGTGGCCGGAGGAGGAGGTCTGCTGGCGATTCATAACGGCATCTCGCTTCAGGCTGCTCCGGAGCTGGCGCAGCTGATCGGCGGCAAATTTACAGGACACCCCAAGTATACCGGGCTGGAGTTTCGCCCTACAGAGGCTGAACATCCGGCAAGCTCCGGTCTGAAGGGATTTACGATGGACGAGGAGCCCTATCGGTTCGAACTCGACCCGCTGGCTCAAATCGAAGTGCTGCTGACTTACAGCCATGAAGGACAAGATTGGCCGGCGGCCTGGGCTCGAAATTATGGTCTGGGCAGGGTGGTTTTCCTGATGCCCGGCCATCATCTCCCTTCCTTCCAGCATGAAGGATACCAGCCGTGGATTGCACAGGCCGCCCGGTGGGCGGCAGGAATGAAGTAAATGAACAGGCCCCAATTCCAAGACATTCGTCCAAGGGATTGGGGCCTATATGTTTGATACGGCGAAACCAGCTCTAACACCATGACCAGAAAACCATGTCTATAAAATCTATTTTGAGGATTGGGTTAGCCGGTCAGCTTTTTTTCTTAATAAAGCTTCTGCAGCGCTTCCGGCGTAAACGTCTGGATCTCATCCAGACGGCCTTCGCGGATTTTTACGGCCCATTCGGGATCCTGGAGCAGCGCGCGTCCGATCGCGACAAGGTCGAACTCTTCACGGCTCAAGCGTTCCGCCAGTTCATTAATGTCTTTAAATCCGGCGCTTTTCCCTTCGCTAAAGAGAGCGGTGAATTCACTGTCGAGACCTACGGAACCCACCGTAATGGATGGTTTACCGGTCAGTTTCTTCACCCAGCCGGCCAGATTTAAATCAGAGCCTGCAAATTCCGGCTCCCAGAAACGCCGGGTTGAGCAGTGGAACAGATCCACTCCCGCGCCCGAAAGCGCACCGACAAGCTGGCCGAGCTTCTCGGGCGTATCGGCAAGCTTGGCCCCGTAATCGCTCATCTTCCATTGCGACAGCCGGAAGGCTACCGGATAATCCGGCCCTACCGCAGCCCGAACGGCCTGGATAACCTCGATAGCGAACTGGGCCCGCTTCATCATGTCTCCGCCATAGCGGTCTGTGCGGCGGTTCGTCTTCTCCCACAGGAACTGGTCGATCAGATAGCCATGCGCTCCGTGAATTTCGACACCGTCGAAGCCGATCCGTTTGGCATCGGCCGCAGCCGCGGCGAAAGCCTGAACGACCTTGGCGATCTCTTCCTCTGTCATTGGTTCCGTGGACGGATTGCCCTCCAGATCCAGCCCGGACGGGCCGATCGGCGGAACTTCCGGATTCGGACCGGAGCCCTTCTGGCGGGACATGCCGACATGCCAGATTTGCGGGAATATTTTACCTCCGGCTTCATGCACCTGACGAACGACCTCCGCCCAGCCGTTAAGCGCTTCTTCGCCGTAGAAGAACGGTACATTCAGCGTATCGCCTGCGGCGGGATGGGAGATCAGTGTGCCTTCGGTGACAATCAAGCCTACGCCATTTTCAGCGCGGCGGCGATAGTAAGCGGCTACGTCTTCTCCCGGAATTCCGTTCGGAGACATTGCGCGTGTCATCGGCGCCATCACGATGCGGGATGACAGCTGCAAGGACTTGATCGTGACAGGCTCAAACAAGGACTCCAAAGACGGAGAGTTGGATTGTGGATTACTCATGTAACTCGGCCTCCAATCATGTATAGTAAGGTTAGTCATAGGTGGAACTAATGCTGCGAATAGATTGTACAATTTTTACAATTCCAAGTAAAATTTGTGGCGGAAGGATCCCTGCCATATAGACGAGGTCCGTTGACAGACGTGACGAATGGAGGCTTGTAGAGGAATGCCTTTTGAACAGCAATACATACTGCCAGCCGTTAAAACAGCCAAAGAAATGGAAGCGGTGCTTGCCGCTCCTTATACTTATCTTGTTCTGCTAGGGGGCCGGCTGGCCCGCCTTCGGCCGTTGATCGAGCTTGCCGAACGGGCCGGCAAACAAGTGCTGCTGCACGCTGATCTGGTGGACGAACTGAAAAATGATGAACATGCGGCGGAATATTTATGCCAGGCCGTCCGCCCCGCCGGGTTGATCTCCACCCGATCCAGCGTCGTCCAGAAAGCGAAGCAGAACAAGCTGATCGCAGTACAGCGCATGTTCCTGATTGACTCTGGAGCGCTGGAGAGCAATTATGCATTGTTTGAAAAAAATCCCCCCGACTTCATCGAGGTTCTGCCGGGTATCGTACCTTCGCTGATTCAGGAGGTTAAAGCCCGCACGGGCATTCCGATTATCGCCGGCGGGTTTATCCGCACGCCTGCCGATGTCGAGGCGGCGCTTGCAGCGGGGGCGCAGGCCATTTCCACTTCAAGGCAGGAGCTTTGGCGTCTGCAGGTTCAGCAGAATTAAATAAAATTAAATAAAATTAAATTAAGTTAAGTTAAGTTCTATGCCCATCCATCTGCCTGTCATTTGTTAAAATTTGAAATTATGATTCATTCAAATTAAAATTAACGATAGCTGGATAAAACAGACAATGTTATAATGAAACCAACAAGTTGATACGGGTTGGAGACGAGGAGAAACCACGAAATTTGCCGGGACCGCCGCAGGGCCGGGCTGCTTTCGTGGTTTCTTTTTTTATGCCTCGTAAGGGGAAGCTCCCTGGCCGGTCGGGTCCCAATCCCCGGATCCCGGGAGAATGCCCGTATATCTCAAAGGAGGCCATACTTATGAATTCAAGTACCCATACGAATGCGAATGATAATATGGATGCGAATACCAATACGAATACCAATACGAATACCAATACGAATGCCCGTATCAGCAGCAATGCTCATTCTGCCAGTGCCTTCTCGGCAATCAGCCGGGAGCAGGTTTTGCATCATCTTCAGGAAGGCCCGCTTGATGTCCTGATCATTGGCGGGGGCATTACCGGAGCCGGAATTGCCTTGGATGCGGCTAGCCGGGGGCTGAAGACCGGACTGGTGGAGATGCAGGACTTTGCAGCGGGCACGTCCAGCCGGTCGACCAAGCTGGTGCACGGCGGGCTGCGGTATTTAAAGCAGCTGGAGATTGGCGTTGTAGCCGAGGTCGGCAAGGAGCGGGCGATTGTTTATGAGAACGGCCCGCATGTAACCACGCCGGAATGGATGCTGCTGCCGTTCTACGAGGGCGGCACGTTTGGCCCGTTGTCCACTTCGCTGGGGCTGCGGGTGTACGATTTCCTGGCCGGTGTGAAGAAGTCGGAACGCCGCTCCATGTTAAGTCCGGAGGAGACCCTCCGCAAAGAGCCGCTGCTGAAGAAGGAAGGGCTGCGGGGCGGCGGTTATTACGTCGAGTACCGGACTGACGATGCCCGGCTGACGATCGAAGTGATGAAGAAGGCTGCCGAATACGGAGCGCAGGCTGTGAATTATACGAAAGTTGAATCGCTTATTTATGAGAACGGCAGCAGCGGCGAACCGAAGCTGACCGGCGTCAAGGTCACGGACCTCATCAGCGGGCGGACTTATAACCTCCATGCCGCCAAAATCGTGAACGCAGCGGGTCCATGGGTCGATACCATCCGCGAGATGGATCGCTCGAAGTCGGGTAAAACGCTGCGGCTTACGAAGGGCGTTCACCTCGTTTTTGATCAAAGCCGGTTTCCGCTGCGGCAGGCCGTTTATTTCGATACGCCGGACGGGCGGATGGTCTTTGCCATCCCGAGAGAGGGCAAGACGTATTTCGGCACAACCGATACGAATTATACGGGGGACATCGTTCACCCGCTGGCCGATCAGGCAGACCGGGATTACCTGCTGGCCGCCGCCAATTTCATGTTCCCGGGCCTGAAGCTTGAGGACGGGGATATTGAATCGAGCTGGGCGGGCCTGCGTCCGCTGATCCAGCAGGAAGGCAAAGATCCGTCGGAAATATCGCGGCGGGACGAGATTTTTCATTCGCCTTCAGGGCTGATCTCAATTGCGGGGGGCAAACTGACCGGCTACCGTAAAATGGCGGAGCACGTGGTGGACGACGTTGTCGGCCGATTGCTCGCAGAAGGACGGCTCCCGGGCCGGGAAGTGAATCCCCAGTGCCAAACCAAGGACGTTCGTATCTCTGGCGGCGATGTGGGCGGTTCAGAGGCGTTCGAAGCCTATCAGAGATCCAAAATAGCCGAAGGCGAAGCGGCAGGCCTTACTTCGCGGGAAGCGCGTGAGCTCGCCGCTTTCTATGGCTCCAACGTTTCAGATATCTTCGCTTATGCCCGGGACGCCGAAACACGGGCCTGGGCGGGCCGCAGCGGACTCCCGCTTGCCGCTGCAGCCCGGCTGGCCTACGCGATCGAGCGGGAGATGGCCGCGAAGCCGGAGGATTTTCTTATCCGCCGCACGGGGTGGCTGTTCTTCAATATCGAGAAGGCCCGGCTGCGCCAGGAAGCGGTGATCGATGCGATGGCGGAGCGGCTGGCCTGGACAGCGGATCAGAAACAAGCGTACAAGGAGAAAATGGACCAGTATTTGCGGGAAGCGGCTGCCGCCATGCTGCGGCCTACCTTCTAAACCTTCTGCCTGAAGGGACAGAACGCTTTCTGTGTGTAAAGGGCGTTTGACCGCCAGAGGCTTGACAGGAGGTTATCCAACCTCCACCCTTGTCAGTGAGCGGTTCTTGTCTTTTCCACCTCTTCATGCCATAATGAAATTTTGCCGTTTGTTTGGTTTATGAGGTAGAAAGTTAACGCTGTTAATTAGGTGGAGGTAGGTCAAGCAAGTGAGCCGTTATCCTTTTGAATATGATCCTTCCCGTCCGTTCATCGAACAGGCGGGCGAGTGGATCGGAGATGTTTTCTATGATGTGCTGCCCGAAGCCGGGTTTGAAATCCGGGACGAGCAGATTTATATGGCGTATCAGCTTGAGCGGGCTTTTGCCGACAAGGCGCCGATTTTTGCGGAAGCGGGAGTGGGAACAGGGAAGACGCTTGTTTATCTGCTGTACAGCTTCTGTTATGCCCGTTATACTCGCAAGCCGGCGGTTATCGCCTGTGCGGATGAATCGCTGATTGAACAGCTGGTCAAACCGGAGGGCGACATTGCCAAGCTGGCCCGTCATTTGGGGCTTGAAATTGACGCCCGGCTGGCGAAATCGCCGGATCAGTATCTGTGTCTCAAGAAGCTAGACCAGGCTCAGAACATTCAGGATGACAGCCTTCCGCTGGCGGAGCTGTACGGTACG
The DNA here is from genome assembly GCF_002240225.1 of Paenibacillus physcomitrellae. Lineage (NCBI taxonomy): Bacteria > Bacillati > Bacillota > Bacilli > Caryophanales > Paenibacillaceae > Paenibacillus > Paenibacillus physcomitrellae. The sequence goes on from NZ_CP022584.1 coordinate 3,728,261, forward strand.
ATTCCTGATTTTGTCCATGCCCACGCTGCGCTTCAGGAGTTCCATCCGTACGGTGACCGCAGAGACTACCCGGATATGACCGATGAGCAGTGGAGCCGGGTGAACTGGGACTCGTTCCAGGACTGCTTCGCTTGTGACATGCGCCACCGCTGCGGGCAGACGCTGTCGCGGGATCATTACCGCAAAGCGGCGGATTTGATTATCTGCTCCCACGATTATTACATGGAGCATGTATGGACCTATGAAGGCCGCAAACGGGAGGGCCAGCTTCCATTGCTGCCTGAGCACTGCGCCGTCGTCTTTGACGAAGGCCATCTGCTGGAGGGAGCAGCGATGAAGGCGCTCGGCTACCGGATGAAGCATACGGTATTTGAGGAACTGATCAGCCGCCTGCTGCAGAACGAAATCCGCGAAACGCTTGCCGTTCTGGTTGATGAGGCCATTATGCAGAGTGAGCGGATGTTTGCCGCCATCCGGCGCCAAAGCCGCAAGGTTCCCGGCTCCGACCGGATGAGCATCGAGCTGAATCCGGCGCTGCTGCGGGAAGTTCACCAGCTGCGCAGCGTCATTAGCGCAATCGAGGAGGAACTGGTCTTTGAAGGCGAGCTGTATACGATCGACAGCTACCAGCTCCGCATTGTGGAGGAGCATTTGGAGATGATGGGCATCGCCCTCCGGCTCTTTGAAGAGTCGGGCGCTCTGATCTGCTGGGCGGCTGAGGAGAAAGACGGCTTAACGCTCAGCGTTATGCCCCGGAACGTCAAGCAGGTGCTCGAGGAGCGTGTGTTCAGCCAGCGTATGCCGGTTATTTTCTCGTCGGCGACAATGTCGGTGGGCAAGTCTTTTGCGTTTATGGCCGATAGCCTGGGGATCAAGGATTACCTTTCGTTCTCAGTCGATTCTCCATATGATTACGAAACGCGGATGAAGGCTTACCTTCCAGAACCTCTTCAAGGCGACTTCGAGGGAAAAATAAAACTTGCTTTGCGGTTAATCCGCCATACGGAAGGCCGGGCGCTGGTGCTGCTGCGGACGCAGGAGGAGCTGCGCCGCTTCAAAGCTGCGGCAGCCGCGCTGCCGGAGCTGGCCGAGTACCGTCTGCTGTTTGAAGGCGACAGGGAGATCAGCCATTTGATTTCCGACTTTCAAAATGATGAACACAGCATCCTGGCCGCCGTCCGGCTCTGGGAAGGTCTCGACATTCCGGGGCCGTCGCTGTCCAATGTGATCATCTGGTCGCTGCCTTACCCGCCGAACGACCCCGTATTTGCGGCTAAACGCTCCGAAGCGGCTGATCCATTTGAAGAGGTGGATCTCCCGTATATGCTGCTTCGTTTGAAGCAGGGCATCGGGCGTCTGATCCGCTCTAGCAGCGACGAGGGTATCGTTATGGTTATGGCCGATCCGGAGCAGCGTCCGGTTCACGATTTCATCGGTTCCGTCTTGCCTAAAGGCGTAGAACTGAATAAGCTGGAGGAGAACACGGTTTTGTAACCGGCGAAGACCATTCGCCCAAACAGGGAGGGGTTTTGGTGTCATCACACGAAATGTTGGACGTATATACGGCACAGAGAGTTAAGACAGGAAGTGTCAGCCGCAAGCAGGCGCATGAAGAGGGTTTGTGGCATCAGACGTTTCAATGCTGGGTTTTGGACAAACAGTCCAATCCGGACAATCCCGGGCTTCTGTTTCAACTTCGTGCTGAGGATAAAGATACCTTTCCCGGCAAATTGGACATTTCCTGTGCCGGTCATTTACTGGCCGGTGAAACGCCGGAGGACGGCATCCGCGAGCTGCAGGAAGAGCTGGGGATCGAGGCGGAGCTGCAGGATCTCCGCTACTGCGGCATGGTAGCTCAGGAAAGCTATATCGCACCGGATATCATCGACCGGGAATTTAATCAGGTGTATCTGTACGAAAGCGGGCTGCCGCTGGAGGATTACCGTTTTCAAATCAGTGAAATCTCCGGTCTCTTCTTCATCGGGCTGGCCGAATACAAAGCGCTGCTTCAGGGAGAACGCGAATACGCCCAGGCAAGAGAAGGCATTCGGTACGACCGGGGGCTGGATAAGCTGTACCGTTCTGTTGAGCGGTTCAGACTTGAAGATTTTACACCGAACTCGGAGGCTCATTACAAGCTGCTGTTCAAAGCGCTGGGGTGGTAAACTTTTCAACCCGGTCCAAAAGATCATTTTTTCATTCACTTCTGAAAGGTATGCGGAATAGGCTGAAGCATATCTTCTGGGAGGGATTTAAATTGTATAGAAGCAATCCGCAGCATTTGGCCTGGCATGAAACCTTGGAGCTGCATGAATTAACCGCTTTCCAAAGCAACCAGCTGATCCTCTTTAAAATGCATTTAAACGACATAACGGATCCGGAATTAAAAGCGCTGTATGTTGAAACGATCAAATCCATTGAAAGCAATCTGAAAGAGCTGCTCAAGTTCTATCCGAAGGCGCCTCAAGGCACCAGAGGCGAATCGAAAGGAATGGATATGACCGGATTTTATGCAGCCCTTCTGCTCGGGTTCGCCAAGACGGCGATTCGTTCTTATGCCATTGCAATTACGGAAACGTCTACGCCTGCACTGCGGGAAACGCTGCATAAGCAGCTGGATAACGCGATTAAGCTCCATGCCAAGATTTTTCATTTTATGCAGGAGCGCGGTTTGTACGCGGCTTATGATCTGCACAAGCTTTTGGAGAATGATGTTAACCAGGCGAATAAAGCCATTTCTTTATAACCAAATCTTATATATTTAAGTGATCAAAACAGCAAGAACCCGCCAATCTACAAGATTGAGCGGGTTTTTCAGGTATGAAATGCCATGTAAAGGGAATACCATCAGCATATCTAATCCAACTGAAAGGAAGGGCACAACATTGAGTAAAAAGGAACCGATTCCTTTAACTTCGACTGAGATGGGATTGCTCTGGACGACCTATATTAATGATACGATGTCAATTTGCATCTTGAAGCATTTCTTGAGCAACACCGAAGATTCAAAAGTGAAAGGGCTCATTGAAGTGACGCTGGGATACTCCAACCAACATGTGGAGACGCTCAGAAAGCTGCTCAAGGAGGAGAACTTTCCAATTCCTCAGGGTTTTTCGGAAGAAGACGTTAACATCCGTGCGAAACGGTTGTTTTCCGATTATTTTTATTTGTATTACATCAAAAATATGGCTAAGGTCGGTCTGGCCGTACACAGTCAGGCTTATTCCATGAGCACGCGTGCCGACGTGAGGATTTTTTTCGGCGATTGCCTGCAGCAGGTTATGCTCATGGATCAAAAGGCAACAGAACTGCTGCAATCCAAAGGATTATTTATCCGTCCGCCCCACATTCCTATTCCGGAAAGAACGGAATTTGTGGAAAGCCGCCGGTTTTTATCGGGAGGATTTTTTGGTTTTCGGGACAAGCGCCCTCTCACTACTATTGAAATCAGCCACTTATTTTCCAATGTTCAAACCAATGCACTCGGGAAAGCGCTGCTTATCGGTTTCAGTCAAGTTGTTCAATCGGAAGAAATACGGAAATATTTGCAACGGGGAGCAGACATCTCGGCCAAACATGTTAAGGTTTTCTCTGATTTCTTACTGGATGATAACCTGCCTACGCCTATGACCTGGGAATCGGAAATCACAACCTCAACGGAAGTCCCGTTCTCCGATAAACTGATTTTGTTCCATATGTCCCTTCTTGTAGCGGCGGGGACGGGGAATTACGGAGTGGCTGCGGCGGCCAGTCCAAGAAAAGATATAGCGTTAGCTTACGTTAGGCTTGCAGCAGAAATCGCGGTATATGCGGAAGACGGAGCCGTTATGATGATTAAACACGGCTATTTGGAGGAACCTCCAGAGGCGCCAGACCGGGAGGCTTTGGCACAAAGGTAACAGGGGTGGAGGTTTCCTGTTTTGTTTGCAGCGTTTGCATTCGCATTCCCGTATTTGTTCAGATTGCCTGTCCCGTCAGCTCAGCTTCACGGCTATTTCCGGCTCTTTTTTTTAGCAAAATAAGCATTTAAGGGCGAAAGGCGGTATACTCGGAAGTGATTAAAGGCTGTGGGAGGAAATCCATTGAATACTGAACATTTAGAATCAAAGGGACTGAACGGGCAAAAGGAGAACCCGGATCTTTCCCTGACGGACAAAACGGCGATGGCCAAGCTGCGCATCCTGGCGACTACGGATGTGCATGTTCATCTGCTTGGATACGATTATTATGGGGATCAGGAGTCGAATCATAACGGACTTGTCTATACGGCGGGCCTGATCCGTCAGGCAAGACTTGAAGCACCGAACAGTCTGCTGCTCGACAACGGGGATATTCTGCAGGGCTCTCCGATGGGCGATTATGAAGCGCAGAAAGCTGCGAATGCAACGGATTCGTCTGTATCTGTTGAGGCGGGTTCAGCAGCAGTGGCGAAGAGTACCGGCATTCACCCGGTATTTAAGGCCATGAATTATCTCGGCTATGACGCCGGGACATTGGGCAACCATGAATTCAATTACGGCCTGGAGTATCTGCAGCAATGTTTGGAAATGGCCGATTTCCCTATTACAAATGCGAATATTATTGGGGTTGCCGATGGAGAGTTCAGCGGCCGTCCTCTGTTTAATCCCTTCGTTCTGCTGGACAAGCCGCTTAAGTGCGAGGATGGAACGGAGAGTACCGTTAAAATCGGTCTGATCGGTTTTGTTCCGCCTCAGATTATGCAATGGGACAGAGGGAACCTCGAAGGCAAAATCAAGGTGCGTGACATGCTGGAAACTGCCCGTGAATGGATTCCTGTCATGAAGGAACAGGGGGCGGAGATTGTTATCGCCATGGTTCATGCCGGATACGAGGATCTTCCAGAAACCCCTTATATGGAAAATGCCGCGCTTCACTTTGGACAGGTGCCCGATGTGGATGCGATTGTGTTCGGGCATGCGCACAAGCTGTTCCCTGGCCCGTTCTTCGAAGGCAAAACCGGTGTCGACAACCTGCGCGGAACGCTGCATGGCATCCCTGCGGTGGAACCGGGGTATGCGGGAGAGCATCTCGGCGTCATTGACCTGGAACTTGAGCGGGAGAACGGCAAATGGCGGGTGGCGGACGGCCGATCCGAATGTAGGCCGGTTTATGATACAGCGGCAGGCAAGCCGCTGGTGGAACCGGATGCGGAGCTGGCCCGTCTGCTGGAGAGCAACCATCAGGAAGTGCTGAATTATATCCGTGGAGCGGTGGGACGAACGACAGGACCGATCCATAGCTACTTCTCCCTGCTTGCAGACGACAGCTCGGTTCAGCTGATCAACGATGCGCAGCGAGAGTACACACGAAAACAGATGGCGGGTACGGTTTATGAAGGATTGCCCGTGCTGGCGGCTTCCGCCCCGTTTAAAACAGGCGGACGGTACGGCCCGGCGCATTTTACAAGCATTCCGGCCGGTGGACTGGCCATCAAGCATATTGCGGACTTGTACAATTATCCAAACACGCTCCATGCGCTGCATCTGAACGGGGCCGAGCTGAAGGAGTGGCTGGAATGGGCGGCAGGACTGTTTACACAGATCGATCCTCATTCCGCCGAGGAACAGCCATTGATCGACCCTGATTTTCCGAGCTTTAATTTTGATGTGATCGATGGGGTTGATTATGTAATTGATGTAACCAAACCGGCGAGGTATGATGCCGCAGGCAAGCTGATTCATCCGGAGTCGAACCGGATCGTAAGTCTTACTTATGAAGGCCGGCTTGTGGGAGCAGGGCAGTTTTTTGTTGTGGCGACCAACAGTTACCGGGCATTTTCGTCTGAACTGGCGAATCCGGGCGGACAAAGAATCGTGCTGGCTTCTACGGAAGAGAACCGTCAGGTGCTCACCCAATACATTCGCGATACGGGAACGATTCATCCTTATGCGGATGGCAATTGGAGACTGCTTCCGACCGGCGGGCAGCCGGTTATTACTTATCTAACTTCGCCAAAGGCTGTTCAAACCGCCGAGCATTGGGAAGGTTTGCATTTTGAAGGAATCAACGAAGCCGGTTTTGCCAAATTCCGGGTGGATCTGGATCAATTAAAGCCGAAAAAAGAGGAATAAAGCTAAAGAAAAAAAAGCAGCTTTGAACTCACGGCAAGTGCGTGCTAATGGCTAATGGCTGCAGCCAATGGATCGGCCGTTCCCGAAAGGGAACGGTCTTTTTGCTTTATAGCTTGTCTTGAAATCATAAAGGTTAACGTTGACGTTAACGTTACTTAAATATATAATATTTTACATAATAAAAAGTTATAGTGTAATAATTGTTATTATTCATGAGGATAGGAGGGGGAACCAGTTAAGGAAGGAGAGATACCTATGCTGTATAAAATTGATGAAGTGGCCAGAGAGTGTGGACTGACCAAACGAACGATCCGTTACTATGAGGAAATAGGTTTGCTGCCATCTCCCCAACGCAGCGAGGGCGGCATGCGGCTGTACAGCCAAAATGATATCGATCTGCTGAAGAAAATCGTCAGCGCGCGTGAGGTGCTGGGTTTCTCGCTGCAGGAGCTGCAGCAGTATGTCCAATATGCCGAAGTGCTTGCGGGCCAGAGGCAGGCTTATTTGGAGAAGATGAACAGCCTGAGTCTGGAGGAAAGAAAGAACAAGCTGATGGAGATCGATAGAACGGTAACGGATCAATTGGAGTTAATGGAACAGAAGATCCGCAATATCCGGGGATTTCAGGAGGAGCTCCTCGAGTTCCAGAAGCTTGTGAAGGGCGGACTTAAGAAGCTCGATGAATAGGGCCTGAATGGAATGGGCCTTAATGAGATGGTCTCGAATGGATTGGGCCAAGGAACGCAAAGAAACAAATGGAAATATGGAGGTTAAACTCATGAAATCAGAATCACAAAACACCGGGGAACTGCTGCAGAAGCGCTCTGGGATGTTATCGCAGCCTAAAGCTGTATGGGCTGTTGCTTTTGCCTGCGTCATATCATTTATGGGACTGGGACTGGTCGATCCGATTCTGCCGGCGATTGCCGAGCAGCTGAACGCCAGCAAAAGCCAGGTTTCCCTGCTGTTTACAAGCTATAACCTTGTAACGGGCCTGGCCATGCTGATTACCGGCGTTATTTCCAGCCGGATTGGAATTAAGTGGACCCTGCTGGTCGGGATGATTTTAATTGTGGCCTTCTCGGCACTCGGCGGTCTGTCGGACTCGATTGGCGGAATTGTAGGCTTTCGCGCGGGCTGGGGTTTGGGCAATGCTTTGTTTATCGCAACTGCGTTATCGGCGATCGTCGGATTCTCTACTTCAGGAACGGCCAAAGCCATTATTTTATATGAAGCAGCCTTGGGGCTGGGTATCTCCGTAGGCCCGCTGCTGGGCGGCGAGCTTGGATCGATCTCCTGGCGCGGTCCCTTCTTCGGTGTAGCCGGGCTGATGCTCCTCGGTTTCCTGTTTGTCCTGTTTGTTCTTCCTAAAGTCAAGAAGGCGGCAACAACGAGCAAAACCTCGTTGAAGGACCCGTTCAAAGCGTTGGCATATCCGTCTTTGCTGACGCTCGGGATCGTGGCTTTTCTGTACAACTTCGGATTTTTCACCTTGATGGCTTATTCGCCATATGTCATGGAGCTGGATGAGCATGGTTTAGGCTATGTATTCTTTGGCTGGGGTGTCCTGCTTGCTTTGTCTTCCGTATTTATTGCACCGAAAATTCAGCGCAGATTTAACCTGGTTCCTTCCATTGGCTGGATGCTGACGTTGTTTGCGGTTGATTTGGGCGTCATGGCGATCGGCACGATCAACCATTCGCCGAACACGGTTATTGTGGCGGTTATTGTAGCGGGCTTATTCCTCGGGATCAACAATACTTTGATTACTACGGCGGTTATGCAGGCCGCGCCTGTGGAACGTTCAACGGCATCCGCTGCGTACAGCTTTGTACGTTTTCTGGGCGGGGCTGTATCGCCTTGGCTCGCCGGCAAGTTGTCGGAGTGGTACACGGCTGAGCTGCCTTTCTGGTTCGGCGGGGCTATGGTACTGGTTGCGGTAATCGTGCTGGTTGCAAGAGGCCGCCATTTGCGCGGAATTAACATGGAAGGCCATTAAATTTAAGGAGTGATCCGCAATGTTAACTCATATTTTAGTTCCGGTGGATGGTTCTGATCATGCGTTGAACGCATTGGTTTATGCCAAAAATCTGACGCTCAGCTTATCCGTGCCTCCAAAGCTGACCGTGCTGCATGTCAATCCCGATGTCACGATCAACGAACCGCCGGTTGGCATCGAGCTGGATGAGCGCATCGCAGAGGAAGGCAGCCGGATGCTGACGCCGGTCCAAGCAATGCTGGCGGATCTGTCTTCCGGTTATAACACCTTGGTTAAACACGGCGATCCCGGCAAAATCATTTGCCGCACGGCCGGAGAGGAAGGAGCGGATCTGATCGTGATGGGCACAAGAGGAATGGGCCTGGTCTCCGAACTTCTGATCGGTTCCGTCAGCCATTATGTGATTCAGCATGCGGGTTGTCCTGTCCTGACAACTAAATAAGCAGCATTTTGTTTGTAATACAGAATTGAACCGGTTAGTCCGCCTAGATCTTAACAGGGAGGATCGAAAGCCGGTTCTTTTTTGTCTATAGAACTAAAACGTTTTCTGGGTTACAATGTATTCCAGTAAAATCAAGGAGATAGACAATACATGGTTACATTGGAGAGAATAAAGAAAGGCCAGGTACGTTCGGAGCTGGAGCTGATGAACTCCGATCCGTATTTTAATTGGGTTTCCAAGGGGAAGAAACAATTCAGCCTGGAGGAAGCGCTGGAAGAAATTTACGAGTCTGAAGCGTTAGGAACCGAGAGATACTTTATTGTGCTTAATGATAAGCGGATTGGTATTCTGGAGTTTTTGATGAAACATCCGAAGGACGGTCAAACCTGGCTGGGTCTGCTGTTGATCGGCAAACCTTGGCAGCGCAGGGGGTATGGAGAGCAAACCTTCAGGCTGTTTATGGTCATGATGCAGGAAAGAGAAGTCGCCCGCGTGCGGATTGGTGTTACGGCTGACAATGAACCGGCCCGGCATTTCTGGGTCAGGCAGGGGTTTAAACCGGTTGATTCGAGTCATAAGGAAGACGGACGGGAAATTATAATATATGAAAGACTCGTTTAGAAATAGGGATGAATAATGAGGAATCTCGTTTTTTAAGCGGTTACATAAAAGAATTCCGCTTTTGCTTCAAATTTTAGCGTCAAGTTACAATGGAAGCCTAAGTGTTGCATCGGACCTATATTAAACAAAAATATCGAGTGCAGACAAGTGGGATGCAGATAACACAGGCGTTCCTGATGTCTGCTCTTTGCTTTGACTCAGAAGGAGGATTTTTCTTTGTTTTTCACACAACTTAAGAAACACTGGCTCTCGAATACCCGGATCGATCTGTTGTCCGGTATGACCGTAGCGCTGGCGCTGATTCCTGAAGCTATCGCCTTCTCCATTGTAGCCGGCGTCAGCCCGATGGTCGGTTTGTATGCTTCCATTACGATGGCGATTATCATTTCGCTTGCCGGAGGACGCCCTGGTATGATCTCCGCGGCTACAGGTGCTATTGCGCTTCTCGTAACGGGACTTGTGAAGGACCATGGCGTCGAATATCTGTTCGCCGCAGCCGTGCTGGCCGGGGTGATTCAGATTATTTTAGGCGTACTCAAGCTGGGCAGATTTATTACCTTTGTGCCGCAGCCTGTTATGACGGGGTTTGTCAACGCGCTGGCGATCCTGATATTTATGGCGCAGCTGACCCATTTCAAAGGCCAGGGCTGGGTGATGTATGCTTTGGTAGCATTGACGCTGGTCATTATTTACGTGCTCCCGAGGATTACCAAGGCGGTTCCGCCTGCGCTGGTGGCCATCGTCATCGTGTCGATTCTTACCATTACGCTGCATTTGGATGTTTATAAGGTAGGCGATATGGGAGCGTTAAGCCGTGACCTTCCGACCTTCCATCTGCCGAACATCCCGTTTACCTGGGAGACGTTCATGATCATTTTGCCTTATTCGGTGTCTATGGCTTTTGTGGGCTTGCTGGAATCGCTGATGACAGCGATGCTGATCGATGATCTGACCGATACAAGCAGCAACAAAAACCGCGAAATGCGCGGTCAAGGCGTGGCGAACATCGTTACAGGTTTCTTCGGAGGCATGGGCGGCTGCGCGATGATCGGACAGTCGATGATTAATATCAAATCAGGGGGAAGAACACGTTTGTCCACCCTGGTGTCCGGCGTGTTTCTGATGATTCTGCTTGCTTTGCTGGGCGATATCGTCAAGCAGATCCCGATGGCCGCGCTGGTGGGCGTGATGATCGTCGTCTGTATCGGGACCTTCGACTGGAAATCCTTAACGACCTTAAATAAAATTCCTTTAGCGGACGCAATTGTGATGGTTGTAACGGTTATTGTTGTAGTCGCTACGGATAACCTGTCCATCGGCGTGGCGGTGGGCGTAGTGCTCAGTTCGGTCGTTTTTGCCTGGAAAATGGCCGTTGTCCGATTGGCGGCAGCCGCCGCGGAAGACGGAAGCAAGGTGTATACCGTCTCCGGGCAGATGTTCTTTGGCACGATGCACCACTTCGTGAACAGCTTCCATGTGGCGGAGGATCCGGACCGGATCACGATCGATTTCTCCAGAACCCATATTTGGGATCAATCGGCCGTTAACGGTATAGCCCGGGTGATTGAGAAATACCGCCAGCAGGGCAAGGAAGTCAGCATTAAAGGATTAAATGCCGAAAGCAAGGCGCTGGTAGAACGGATTGGACTGGCGGGGGCAGGCGGTCATTGATTCTCATATGAAAAAGCATTTAAAGGTGTTGCTGCATCCGCGGTAACACCTTTTTTAGAACCATTAACCATTTGTAAGTTTCAGGTTAATCGGCAGGCAAGAAGCGATGTGTGCTTCGAAACACGCCTTAGCTTGCGGAGGAATTGCTGTTAGGCCAAAGCCCCGCGCTTGAGCATACGTTTGATGCTGGTATTCGCCTCCTTGAGCACGGTGGCCTTATCCAGCGTTTTCACCAGACCGCTTTCCATGACCACTCTGCCGCCGATGATCGTTGTTTCCACGTCCGCCCGGGTAGCCGAATAGACAATCCGCGAGATGGGATCGACATCATAAGAAGGGAAAGTATGAAAGTTCATCAGGTTAAGGATCGCGAAATCGGCTTTTTTGCCGGTCTCAATGCTGCCGATCTCCTTCTCCATGCCGACCGCTTTGGCTCCGCCAATTGTGGCCATCCGGAAGACAGTGCGGGCATCCATCACGGTCGGACCGTGATAAGGTTTCTGAATTAATGCGGCGAGCCGCATTTCATTAAACATGTCGAGGTTGTTGTTGCAGGGGGCACCGTCTGCGCCAAGGCTGACGGAGATGCCCCGGGCAAGCAGATCCGGTGTTTCAGCGATCCCGGAGGCGAGCTTCAGATTGGAGCCGGGGCAGTGGCTGACACGGACCTTGCGGTCATGCAGAATCCGCTTCTCCTCCTCATCCAGCCAAATGCAGTGGGCCAGGATCAGCCGTTCGTTGGCAAGTCCGATATGATCGAGATAGACGATGTTGCGCATGCCGGTAGTGGCCTGCACAATATCGATTTCCCCGCGGTTCTCGGAGGCGTGAGTGTGTACCATCACATTATACCTGGCAGCCAAATCGCGGACTTCCTTCAGTAACGGCTCCGTGCAGGATATGACAAAGCGAGGACTGAAGGCGTAACGGATCCTTCCGTCATCATAGCCGTCCCACTGCTCCAGCAGATCGACGCTTTCCTGCAGGGATGCGGATGTATCCTCCTGAAGCGGAGGCGGAATGTCGCTGTCCTTCCGGTCCATCATCACTTTCCCGGACAAGGCGCGGATGCCGCTTTCAGCGATGGCCCGAAGGGCAGAGCCGGTATGGTGGACGGTCTCCATATCGACGATCGTTGTCGTCCCGCTGGAGATCAGCTCACCGAGGCCGAGCAGCGCGGAGTAATAGACCGATTCCTCGTCATGAGCAGCTTCCAGCGGCCAGATACGGTTCCGCAGCCAGTCCATCAGCTCCAGATCATCGCCTTTGCCGCGGAATAACGTCTGGCATAAATGGATATGAGTCTGCACGAAACCCGGAATGACCGTTCTGCCGGACGCGTCGAGCGTCCGAAATGGACCTTCAGGAGTGAGATGTCCGCCAATCGCGGCAATCCGTCCATTTTCGATCCAGATGTCTCCATGTAGAATATCCTCTGAAGCGTTCATCGTAATGATTTCGGCATTTTTGATCAACAAATTCTCCGGACTCTCCATCAGCGATCCCTCCTGCAAGAAGCTTATTACCGATTATCGCGGAAATTACGGCGCTTGAATAATGAGAATAACAAATCGGTTTGATAACACATTTTTATGCAGGATTAGATGGGAACAGCCTTTAATGAAAAAAATGAAACTTTCATTTCTGCCTTTTCGTCTATTATGAAAAGTGTTCGGGTATTCAAAGATTCCGGATATTTTAAGTCCTATTCACGGGAAAGAAGGAAACGTCACATGGCGCAAACAGCGCTGCCCAAACGCCAGGAAACGCGCGCGGGCAGAAATAGAAAGAAGAGAACTAAGAAACGCGGATTTTTTCGTTTTGTATACCGAATGGTTGTGACTGTTCTAATCTTGGGCATTATCGGCGTATGCTGGCTGTTCTTCACAAAGTCAGGGGAAAACTTCCGCTATTTGGCCGCAGATACAATCATCACTACCCAGCACCGGCAGTGGGCGAAATATATTATCGGGGAAGATGAGCTGAATAAGCGCGTGGCGAAGTATACGCAGCAGTTCGAACAGATGGGAACGGAGAAAGATACCCATACGATCAGCATTCCTACTCCGGTGAAGGCGGAAGAGAAACCTCTCGTGCAGATCGAGGAAATTTCGGGCGCCAGTTATCACGGCTACGTTATGACCGTTAATGATCCTACGAAAATCCGGCTCGGCGTACCTGCCAAGGTCGGCAAAGGCGAGAAGGTGTCGAGCATGGTCAGCCGTCTCGGCGCCATAGCCGGGGTTAATGCAGGCGGCTTTGACGATCCGAACTGGAAGGGCAACGGCTTTAAGCCGATTGGCGTAGTCATTTCGCAAGGCAAGCTGTATTACAACGGACTTGGCAGCAGCAGCTCCACCCAGATCGTAGGTATCGATAAACAGGGGAAAATGATCGCCGGCCGCTATACGCTGAATGAACTCAGCGACATGAACGTGCAGGAGGCCGTGACCTTTCAGCCGCGGATCATCGTAAACGGCAAAGGCCAAATCAAGAACCATAAGGACGGCTGGGGCATTGCTCCGCGTACCGCGATGGGTCAGCGCTCCGACGGCGCTATCCTCTTTGTGGTCATTGACGGCCGTCAGCCAGGGTATAGCATCGGTGCCGACTTGTATGATGTGCAGAACATTATGCTGAAGCACGGGGCTGTCATTGCCGCCAACCTGGACGGCGGTTCTTCGACTGTGCTGGTCAAGGACGGGGACATCTTAAACAAACCGTCTTCGCAGTACGGTGAACGTTATTTGCCCACAGCCTTCCTGGTCTTCGAGCATCCGGAGAACGTGACCGTGCCAAATGTATGGCAGGGACTCAATCCGAAGGATATTGACGGAGGGAAGAAATAACTCATACAGCATAGATATCTAAAAAAAGCAATCCCCGAAGGCTATTCCTTCGGGGATTTTAGTACAAAGAATTCTTTTCACGATTATATGAAAATATCATGAGTATCTATGTAAAAAAACTTATCATATTAATTTACATCTTGTTAACAACCCGTTAATATAAGAGAAGTATGATAGTTTTGTGTCTTAGATAATATACCTTAGGGGGATCTCAAGAGTGAAAAACAAGCTTTCTCTATTTGCTGCGTTCGCATTGGTTTTGGTGCTTCTGGCAGGCTGTGGCTCCAACAACAACACGGCGGCAAACAATTCATCCGCTGGCAACAGTTCTGCAGACAATACCGCTTCTGCTCCTGCTGCTGATACGTCGAAAGAAATCAAAGAGCTGAAGATCAGCTTTGTTCCATCCAAAGATCCAGGAGAAATCATTACAGCTACTGATCCTCTTAAAGATCTGTTGAAGAAGCAATTGGCTACTGAAGGCTACAATGTTGATACTGTTACTATTGATGTAGGTACTACTTACGAAGCTGTAGGTGAAGCTTTGACAGCCGGAACTACGGATGTCGGTTTCATTCCAGGCGGAACTTATGTCTTGTACGATGATGGCGCTGATGTCATCTTGACAGCTACACGCGCAGGATTGTCGAACGATTCCGATAATCCGAAAGACTGGAACGACAACAAACCAACTCAACCAACTGAAGATCAAGCGACTTACTACCGCGCATTGTTCTTTGCCGGTCCTTCTCCGAAGGGTCAAGAGTTGGCTGCTAAAGTAAACGCCGGTCAACAATTGACTTGGGACGACCTGAACAGCGCTAACTGGGCTGTAATGTCCACTTCTTCTTCCGCAGGTTATATCTACCCAACCCTGTGGCTGCAAAACAACTACCAAAAAGGTATCACTGATCTGGCTCATGTTGTAACTTCCGATTCCTACGGCAGTTCCTTTGCCCGTCTTGCTGCTGGACAAGCTGACGTAGTTGTCGCTTATGCTGATGCAAGAAGAGACTTCGAGAAACAATGGACAACAGACTTCGGCCGCGGCAAATCGATTTGGGACGAAACAAACATCATTGGCGTAACAGATGGTATCTATAACGATACAATCAGCGTGAGCAAAAACGATCCGCTGATGACAGATGACTTCAAGAAAGCATTGCAAGATGCCTTTATCGCTATCGGTCAAACCGAAGAAGGTAAGAAAGTTATCGCAATCTACAGCCATGAAGGCTACAAAGCGGCTCAATCTTCCGATTACGATGCTGAAAGAAAAGCACAAGAAATCATCAAGTCCTTGAAGAAGTAATTCGTCGCAACAATTTATCGGGATTTTATTTAAAAGGTGAGAGCATCATGCCTACATGATGCTCTCATCTTTTCCTAGTTCAAGAGAGTTAAGTCAAGTCTAAAGAGATCGGGGTAATTCCATGATAGAGTTTATTAATGTGGAGAAAAAATACGCAAACGGAACGGTTGCTCTGCAAAATATCAATTTGAAAATTGAGCAGGGTGAGTTCGTTGCTGTTATCGGCCTTTCCGGTGCGGGTAAGTCCACACTGATCCGCTGCATCAACCGGATGCATGATATCACAGGCGGGCAATTGAATGTAGACAACGTTGATGTTGGCAAGCTGAGAGGGAAACAAATCCGCCGTTTCCGCAGAAGAATCGGCATGATCTTCCAATCTTTTAACCTGGTGACGCGGACAACCGTACTGAAGAATGTACTGGTTTCCTTTGTACCGGACCTTCCGTTCTGGCGTAAGCTTACAGGCGTCTATAACCGTGATCATAAGATTAAAGCTTTGGAAGCGCTGGATAAAGTGGGTATTTTGGACAAGGCTTATATCCGCGTGGACCAGTTGTCCGGTGGTCAGCAGCAGCGGGTTGCTCTGGCACGTACGCTGGCTCAGAATCCGGACATTATTTTGGCGGACGAACCGATTGCTTCTCTTGACCCGGTAACGGCTAAGATGGTTATGGACGATTTCAAACGTATCAACCAAGAGATGAATATCTCCGTTATCATGAACATCCACCACGTGGAAGTTGCCCTTGAATACGCGGATCGTATTATCGGTATTCATAAGGGTACAGTGGTATTTGACGGTGAATCTGCGAAGGTGACTAAAGAAATTCTGGACACCATTTATGGAGGTCAGGTCGAGGAGGCCACAGCTTCGCTGGAGGAGAGTCCTGCCCATGTATGATAAAATCTTCCCGCCCAAGAAAATTGTTCTTCCCGACGGTAAGGTTGTTTTGGAGAAAAGAACGCGGTTACCGCTGATTTTGCTCATTTTAATCGTTGCCACTTATTATTCGGTGGAGCTCACTGATTTCAGCTTAAAGATTCTGTTCACTCGGATTGGTAATTTCTTCACCATTATCGGAAGCATGATTCCACCGGAATGGAGTTACTTTGACGACTTGCTAAGTGCGTTGTTTGCCACGCTGCAAATGTCTTTGCTGGGCTCGGTTATCGGGGCTGTGCTGGCCCTGCCTTTTGCGGTAGCGGCTTCGGCCAACATCATCCGTAATCGGGTAGTCGTTGCTGTATTCAAAGTTATCCTGAGCTTGCTAAGAACGCTTCCTACACTGGTAACGGCTCTGATCGCTACCTTTGTGTTTGGTCTTGGGCCAACAGCGGGGGTTGTAGCCATCCTGCTGTTCACGCTTTCCTATGTAGGGAAATTATTATATGAACAGATTGAGAACGTTGATATGGGTGCCTTTGAAGCTATGGAGTCGATCGGTATGTCCCGAATCGAAGCTTTCCGTTCTGCCATCATTCCTCAGGTCCTTCCGGGTTATCTGTCTACCTCGCTGTTCTGTTTTGAAGGCAACGTTCGTTATGCGGCGATTCTTGGTTATGTCGGCGCCGGCGGCGTAGGCCTTCTGATCAATGAGAACCTTGGCTGGCGCGATTATCCGAGCGTAGGGATGATTATCCTGGCGCTTGTCGTAACGGTGTATATCATTGAAACTGTCAGCGAGTATTTTAGAAAAAAGTTAATTTGAGGGAGAAGTTGTGTTATGACGACTGTAGAGAAGCAGCTTCTTGCTTCGCCAAAAAGAACCTGGTATTACCTTACGATCGCGGTTATCCTTATTTTGTTGATCGGCTGGTCTGCCATGGCCGTAACGTTCAAGGACGTGAACCAAAGCGGTCTCAAAATTGCAGGGAATATTATAAGAGGGATTATCCATCCGGATTGGCATCTGCTGTTTAACGGAACCAAGCAGAGTGTTCCATTTCTGCTGCTGCAAACAGTAGCTATCGCATTTTTGGGGACGATTGTTGGTGCGATTGTGTCTATTCCGCTGGCTTTCCTAGCTGCTTCCAATATCGTACCTAAACCGATTTCCTGGCTTACCCGTTTGCTGCTGATCATTATCCGCACGATTCCCGCGCTCGTATACGGTTTGATGTTTATTCGAGTTTCGGGTCCGGGTCCGTTTGCCGGTGTACTCACCATTGGCATTACCTCGATCGGGATGCTGGCCAAGCTGTATGTGGATGCCATTGAAGAACTGGATACCCGCGTGCTTGAGTCGATGACCTCCATCGGCTGCACAACCTTTGAGAAGGTGCGTTATGGGATCATTCCGCAGCTGATGTCCGTCTTTATGTCCGTAACCATTTATCGTTTTGATATGAACATGCGTGAAGCTTCCATTTTGGGTCTGGTAGGCGCCGGCGGAATCGGTGCGCCGCTCATCTTCGCCATGAACGGTTATAAATGGAACCAGGTCGGATCGATTTTGATCGGATTGGTTATCTTGATCCTGATTATCGAGCTTCTTTCCAACAAACTTCGTTCGAAACTGATCAAGGGATAAGAAATAGGGAAAGAGGGATAGGAGCCTGCTCTTAGCTGTTATGATGGACTAGAGACTGCTGCTGCCCAGCATGTTTTCTAATTCATAGGCTGCAGGGAGTATCCTGTCTGACTAGAATGCCCAGCCGAAACGGCTGGGCATTTTTTATGTCTGAATTATCGTGTTTGAATTATTGTGGCTGAGTTATCTGGGTCAGAATTTTCTGGGTACTGAGTTTCATTTCCCTCTATTCTCCACTCTGCTGTCCCTATTTAATAAAGACACTCCCGAAAGGAATGACCTCCCGCAGGATCCGCTTGAACAAACCTTCGTTCTGCAGACTGTCTTCAAGCTTGCGGCTTTCGCGTCCGGCCTGCAGCAGTACGGAGCCTTGGCCGGTTATTTTCCAGTGGTAGCTCATATGCTGGCTCGCCAGATGGTTGCCGTAAACGGCAAGCTCCATTCGTGCATTCTCCGGGTAGGCGATAACGCTGTCGGCCTGAACGTAAATAGGCTCGGAAGGGTGCAGAACGGCTTCGACAACATGTCCTTCCGTTAGCAAGCCTATCTGTCCAATGCCGGAGAACTTCATTTTGATGGCGTCACGGGTGATCAGCATGTTCTTGACGTTTAGAATCCGGCTTTGCATCGTCACACCGTCCGTATAATAGAAGAGGTGCCGATAATCGTACAGCAAGTCGCTTCCTGTCTGAAGCTCGACGGGTTTGAGATTATAACCGGGCGGCAGGACCGCGATAAACTCGCAGGGGCCTGTCAGATCGGCACGGAGCAGCTTGTGCTTCCGGTACATGCCTTTAACGTCCATCAGCCGGTCTACACGACCGGCCGAGGCCCCGCGATAAGCGATGATTTGACTGGGATGCAGCATATGGGCGGTTTCGCCATCGCTTAGCCGGAAGGTGGCGGCTTCGCCCAAGGCTTGGAGTGTCTCCGTCTCAAAGCGGATATCCACGGCTTGTCCTCCTTGAGGGATTATTATTTTCGAAGCAGCACTCGCACTACACGTTTGAATACGAAGTAACCGATGAATAATCCGACAGCTGTATACAGCATAACTCGAAGCTTATGGGAGGTTGTCTCCCGGGCGGTATTGATTTCCTGCAGCGTCTGTACCGTTTCGGCAAGCTGGCGGTTCTGCGCCGAAAGCTGCTCGTTCTGCGCAGCCAGCGCCTCGCTTTGCTGCCGGTAGGTCTCCAGGCTGCTTTGTGTTTCTTGAAGCTTCTGTGAAGCATCATCGTAATTTTCCTGAAGGCGGTTGAGTTCAACCGGGACTTCGGAGAAGCTTTTTATACCGTTATAAACGTCATCGAAGTAGTTGGCTTTGGCGGAAGGGGCGTTGAAGTTCAAAATAAATAGACCAGCTATAAGAAGGGTTAAAACGTACAGGGAGCGGACGGCCAGTGATTTCGTCTTGTTCATGCGTATCGCCCTCCTTTCTTGAGCAGCAAACCTAAACGTAAGTAAAGGCAAGCAGGGCTTGCCACTATCTACTATTTATTACGCAGCCATAGGGCCTAAGGTTTCCTGTAATTGCAATTTTTTATGACAATTTTCGCGTTTTTTTCAGAAAAAAGGAGGACGGGCCAGCCGCCCGTCTTGGTGCTGCTCGGTGCCAGACCAGACCATTTAGCCGTTGGCCCGTTGCGTTGACTTGTTGCTGTTGAACATGTGCGGTTGGCGATGGTGTGATTTTTCGTATTCATAACGTTGGCTGCTTCAGTTGCGTTTCCTTTTTGTATGATTATTCGAACAAATTCTCCCCAACTAATAGGCAAAACGCTGCCGGTATTTACGCGGCGACACACCCTCGTATTTCACGAAACAGGAGGTGAAATAAGCCGACTGGTTAAAGCCGACTTCCTCGGCGATCCGGGCGATGGACAAGTCGGTCTGCATCAGCAGCAGCTTGGAGCGTTCCACGCGATAGCGCACCAGATAAGCAGCGGGGGAGCAGCCGAATGCTTTCTGCATGCAGCGGGCGATATAAACCGGGTGGAAGTTGATGCTTTCGCCAAGCGCCTTGGCGGTGACTTCCTCCCGGTAATGCTCCCGCAGATAAGCGGCGGCTCTTTCGGCGCAAACCATTTGCGCGGACGGAGCTTCGCTGGCTGCAAAATCCGCAAGCTGGCGCAGCACCTCCTGAAACAGCAGCTGCTGTTTGAACCGGCTGCCGGGCAGATGGAGTGATTTGCCGAGCAGGGTCAACTCCTCCAGCACATCGTTAAACTTACCGGGCTGGGACAGGTGCACATACTGCGGAATCAGCTGGGTGAAGGGCGTTGTCGTATAGGTCGGCAGAAAGACCGGCGCTTCGGACAAAGGATGCTCCAACCGGTATTCCGAATCCTGCTCCAGCAGCGTCCACGGTCCGGTTGTCTGAAAATGCAGCCAGAAATAGAGCGTATCCTCCTTGCATTCGGCCGTCGAATAATGGTAGCGGTCCGGCGTCAGAATGAAGCAGTCACCCGCGGCAACCTCATAGTCCCGGCCTTCCTCGCCGATATAAATACAGCCGCTCTGAACGAACAGCAGATCAAAGATCCCCGTATTCCTTCTGCTCACATGCCGCGAGCCGACAGGCAGGCGCCCGTAGTCACAAGCGATAAAATGGGGCAGCGGAGGTAACGTAAACTCCAGTATAAGCATAAATAATCCTTCCTTTTCTGAAGGGAGATATGGTTGGAATATTGAAACTTTAGGTTGTAAAAATGATAGTTCCGATTCAGTATACCATCTATAATTTGTTTCAGACAAAAATGTGAAGAGGAAATGAGCGCCGCTCTTTCTTCCCCTTCGGGAGGTTGTAATGTTGAAAAAAGAAGCGCCCTATAAATTCTCACTATGGATGCTCGCCTGGCCCATCTTTATCGAGCAGTTTCTCCAGTTCCTGCTGGGGGCGGTCGATACGCTGATGGTCAGCCATCTGTCGGATGACGCCGTCGCAGTGGTTGGCTTCTCCAACCAGCTGTTCAACGCGCTGACGACCTTGTTTGTAACGGTGGCGAGCGGGGCAGGGATCCTGATCGCGCAGAAGATCGGCTCCGCCAAAGAGGAGGAAGCGCGAACGGTTGGTATTATCGGATTAAAGGTTACGGCTTTGATCGGACTGATTTTGAGTGTGGTCCTGGTTGCATTCCCCGGGCCGATCGCCCAAATCCTGCAGCTTCCGGACGAATTACTATCCCTGGGAGAAACCTATATATCGATCGTCGGCGGAGGCATGATCCTGACGGCGCTGATCGCGGTATTGAGCACTGAAATCCGCAGCACGGGCAACACCAAAGCACCGATGCTGATCGCGGTTGGTATGAACCTGATCCACATCGGGCTGAACTATTGCTTTATCTTTGGCAAACTTGGTTTCCCGCAAGTCGGGCTCGCCGGGGTAGGCGTGTCTACCGTAACAAGCCGTACGCTGGCCTGTATCGTGTTGTTTATTATTTTCCTGAATGCTTT
Organism: Paenibacillus physcomitrellae; assembly: GCF_002240225.1. Lineage (NCBI taxonomy): Bacteria > Bacillati > Bacillota > Bacilli > Caryophanales > Paenibacillaceae > Paenibacillus > Paenibacillus physcomitrellae. Next base: position 3,749,237 of record NZ_CP022584.1, read on the forward strand.
CTGCCGGAAAATTAACTTTAAAGATCTGCGGCTGTTCGACCGCAAACTCTTTAAAGAGATTATGGACATCGGCTGGCCGTTGGGCGTCAACTCGGCAAGCTGGTTTTTCTCCCAGCTGGTGATCTTCTCGTTCCTGGCCATGCTTGGCGCAAAAGAGCTGGCTGCCCGGACGTATATGAATACGCTGGAGTCGTTTTGCTTCCTGCTTGGTTTCTCGGTTGCGCTTGCGCTGCAAATCCAGGTGGCCCACCTCTTCGGCGGGGGACGAACCAAAGAAGCCTACAAGGCTTCTTATAAAGCGCTGGCCATTGGCCTTCCGCTAGTAACGCTGAACGCGCTGATTCTCGTCTTCTGCGGCCGAAGCCTGCTGGGTCTGTTCACGGATGATCCGGTCATCCTGAACATCGCGGAATCTCTGCTGTGGCTGAACATGCTGCTTCAGCCGGGGAAAATGCTCAACATGGCCCTAGGCAACTCGCTGAATGCCGTCGGCGACGCCAGATACACGATGACCGTATCGCTGATCGTCATGTGGATCGTAGCCGTTTGCGGCTCCTACCTGTTAGGCGTGTCCGCCGCTTGGGGCATCACGGCGATTTACAGCTGCATGATCGCCGATGAATATACACGAGGCGTATTTTCGTTCGTTCGCTGGAGAGCCCGCAAACGGCTCCGCATCAAGGAGCAGGAGCTGGAGCGCGAAGCGAAGCAGCAAAGCTGGACCGGTGGTGGTGGCGGAGGCAAGCCGGCCGGGGCTGTTTTTTCAGCCGAATAAAATAGGGACCTGGCCATCGCCATCAAGGGTTCCTCTGACCGCTGGCACCTTTCCCGGGAAGGGAGGGGTGCCTTTTTGGCATGCCCGTTCATATTAAGTTAACATAAAGGGGATATAGTTAGTTCTCACAGAGGCTGCGGGACACAATTATGACTATACGGCGGCCGGTCAAAGGGGAGATTATTTACAAGATGTACAGTTGGAAAAGCTTTTTTCGTTTGATCCGTGATACCCGTCCATCCAAAGCGAAACTGGGGATTGCCTTGGGTTTATCTTTAATTTCCACGATTGGCGGGCTTGTTGTACCGCTGCTTACCCGTGATTTGGTGGACGGATTTTCTTTGCAGAACATTACGCCGCTGTCGGTGATCCTGATGGTGTTAGCTTTTGTTGCCCAGGCGGTATCCGGCGCGGTTTCGATTTATTTGCTGAATCATGTCGGACAAACGGTGGTGTCGCGGCTTCGGGATCGTTTGTGGTCGAAGCTGCTTTCGCTGTCGCTGCCTTATTACAATGAACACCGGACCGGCGATACGATTTCGCGCATGACAAATGATACGGCTGTAGTCAGAGGGTTGATTTCGGAGCATATTTCCGGCTTTGTGAACGGTGTGATTTCGGCGGTTGGCGCCATCCTCATACTGCTGTTTATGGACTGGAAAATGACGCTGATCACCTTCGTGGCGGTGCCTTTATGTGTCGCTGTCATCGCGCCGGTTGGCCGCCGGCTGTATCTCATTTCCAAAGACACGCAGGACGAAACGGCTTCCTTCACGACCACGCTGAACCAGGCTTTATCCGAAATCCGGCTGGTTAAATCGTCTAATGGAGAGCGGGTTGAATACGAGAATGGGCAAAAAGGAATCACCAAGCTGCTAAAGCTTGGCATTGCCGAAGGGAAAATGCAGGCGATCATTTCGCCCTTGACAATGTTTGTGATCATGCTGATTCTGGTCGTCATCATCGGTTACGGCGGCATGCAGGTTACGCAAGGGCGAATGACGGCGGGTTCGCTCGTTGCCTTCATTCTTTATTTATTCCAGATTATATTTCCGGTTACCCAGGTGACGCAGTTCTTCACCCAGCTGCAGAAAGCCAAAGGGGCCACGCAACGAATCATAGAAACGCTGGAAGCCGAGGAGGAAGACATTCATACGGGCCAAGAGCTGACTCGGCTGAATGAGCCGATTGTGCTGGAGGAGCTGAGCTTCTCTTATCCGGGGAGCGAGGAAGCGACGCTGGAGCGGATTTCCTTCAGGGTGGATCCAGGGAAGGTAACGGCTATCGTCGGACCGAGCGGCGGGGGCAAAACGACCTTGTTCTCTTTGGTTGAACGATTCTATCAACCTACAGACGGCGTCATGAAGCTGGGCGGAACCGAGGTATCCAGGTATTCGCTGCGCTCCTGGCGCGGACGGATCGGTTACGTATCTCAGGAGAGTCCGCTGATCGCCGGCTCGATCCGGGACAATGTCCTGTACGGCCTGGAGCGACAGGTGAGTGAAGACGAGCTGCATGAAGCGCTGCGCATGGCCTACGCCGATATCTTCATCGGCGATTTCCCGGAGGGGATGGAGACGCAGGTCGGCGAACGCGGGGTCAAGCTGTCCGGCGGCCAGCGGCAGCGGATTGCGATTGCCCGGGCGATTCTGCGTAATCCTGACCTGCTCATGCTGGATGAAGCGACTTCCAGTCTTGACAGCAAATCGGAAGCGATCGTCCAGGAGGCGCTGTCGAACCTGATGAAGGGGCGGACGACGCTGGTCATTGCCCACCGCTTGTCCACGGTAGTGGATGCGGATCAGATTTTATTTATCGAGAAGGGAAGGATCACCGGCCGGGGCACCCATGCCCAGCTGTATGAGGTGCATGATTTGTACCGGGAGTTTGCGGATCATCAGCTCAAGGTTCGGGCTTAGGCTTTCCGATTTGGTGAGATGTCTGATGTTTGCTAATAGAACTGACAGGAACGGAACGTGATGATGCGTTTCGTTCCTTATTTTTTTGTACAGGCTGCTGCACTTGTGGGGTATACTTCCTCTGATTGGAGAAATTTTCTCCAAAGAATCTGATACATTTCTCCTGCGGCGTCCGTCTTCTATACAGCTGCGGCAAGAAAGGAGGCTGGAACCATTGACGATTCCGGAATCGGCGACATTCAAACAACTATTCCACCAGCATTACCCCGCGGTGCTGCGCAAGCTGACCGGCCTGCTGGGGGATAAAGCGATAGCGGAAGATTTGGCACAGGAAACGTTCTTGAAAATGTACCGCCAGCCGCCGGACCAACTGGATTCGGCAGGTGCATGGCTGCACAGGGTAGCAACCCGGCTGGCTTATGACTATATGGGCAGCGCCGCCAGACAGCGGAAGCTGACGGAGCGGCAGGAGCTGCTGCTGGGAGCCGAAGGGACGGCAAGCCCTTCAGGTGAAGAAGAGCTGATTCGACAGCTCGACCAAGAGGAGGTTCGGGGCTGGCTGCAACAGCTGCCGGAGCGAGACCGTAAGGCGTTGCTGCTGCGGTATTCGGGTTACACGTACGCTGAGATTGCCCATGAGCTTTCCGTTAGACCGCCTGTGGTAGGCACGCTGCTGGCCCGGGCAACGGAGCGGCTGCGCAAATGCGCTGGCGAATCGGCCCATATGGAGCAGGGGACTTCCGTAGAGCAAGGGCTTCGATGAAATAACAGGTGAAGGAGATGAACAAAGATGGCCAAAGAACAATCAGATATAAACAAGGTGCAGAGCCAAGAAGAGACCGATATGGCCTGGAAGCGGCTAATGAAGGCGCTGGAGCAGGAGCCGGCCAATGATTATTGGGAACAAGCTGACCGGCAGGGCGGGATCCCGGCTGCTTCCAAGGAAAGAGTCGAGACTTATCGGCTGCAGGAGGAGCTTAACACGGCTCAGGGTTCGGCTTTGATCGAAAGCGGAGCTGCTGCTTCGGGAATGAAGCTGGAGAACGAAGTTCATGTAGACCGTGCGGCAGCACCGGCAGTACAGGCAGTGCAGGCAGTGCACAATTCGCCTGCAGCCAAACCGCGGAAACGAGGAAGCGGCAGAGCGCGCAAATGGACGGCTTTGGCTGCAGCCGCGGCTGTGGCAGCTGTAGTGACCGTAACTCCGGCCGGTAACAAGGCGCTGGCTTCCATTCTGGGACAATTCCGGATGGAGCAGGTAACCGAAGTGAACGAGAAGGATATGGAGCAGCTGTTCAACTCGGTCTTCCAGTCGGGTATTTCGGACAAGGAGATTAACCGGTTTGGTACCTTTACGGTGGAGACCGGCAAGGGGTATGGTGAATTGACGGCTCAAGAGGCAATCAAGGAGGCAGGTGTTCCGATGCTGCCTGAATCGGTGACCGGGAAGCAGCAGCATATTTACGTGAGCCCCGGCAGCAAGCTGAGCTTGACCATGAAGGTCAATGAAATCAATAAAGTCATGAAGCAGCTGGGAGCAAGCAAGCTCTTCCCGTCCAGCATAGATGGCAAGACGATTACGCTGGAATCGTCGCCGATCGTTTATTACGATGTGGCGCTGGGCAGCAAGGACATCGTCGGGAATTTATCGCAAACACGGGTTCCTTCCGTGTCAATTGACGATACAGCCGATGTGCATGAGGCGATTGAGGCCGTTATCCAGTTCCCGCTCCTGCCGCAGCAGCTTAAAGAGAGCCTGCAGCAGAGCCAGTTCCTGACTACGGGTGAAATACCGCTGCCGGTATTTACCGAGAACGGAACCCAAACGCAGCAGATCGCCATAGGCCAGACTAAAGTGCTGCTAAACACCCATCATTACCAGGATTCCAAACAGCTTGAAGCGATTTGGGTGAAGGACGGCTCCTTATATACCTACAACATCTATGTTAATAATGAGCAGACCGGGGTCGATCAGCAGTTCCGCACCAAATTGCAGGAGTTGGTTGAAGCGTGATTGCTATACAGTCTGAAGGTTTAACAAAACAATTTCATAACGGCCGGGGGTGCCGCGATGTATCCATCACGGTGCAGGAAGGGGAAGCCTTTGGCTTCCTCGGCCCCAATGGCGCAGGTAAAAGCACATTCGTCAAAATGCTGGTCGGCCTGATCTTCCCTACGGAAGGTCGGGCTTCCCTGTTTGGCGAGCCTGTCGGCAGTTTGGCCGCCCGGCGATACATCGGTTATCTGCCGGAGCTGTACCGGTATCAGGAATGGCTGACGGGAGAAGAGGTCGTGCGTCTTCATGCCAAGCTGTGCGCATTATCCCGCAGCGAAGCCAACCGGAGAGTTCCAGAGATGCTGGAGCGGGTTGGCATCGGTCTGCGGTCGAAGGACCGGGTCAAGAACTATTCCAAAGGCATGCAGCAGCGTCTGGGTCTGGCCTGCGCACTCGTCAGCGATCCGAAGATTCTGTTCCTGGACGAGCCCTCATCGGCGATGGACCCGATCGGTCGCAGCAAGGTCCGGCAGCTGCTGCATGAATGGAAAGCGGAGGGGAAAACGATCTTCCTGAACTCCCATCTTATGGAGGATGTAGAGTCCATATGCGACCGTGTCGCGCTGCTGAATAACGGCGAAATTCTGCAGCAGGGCAGGGTTGAAGATGTGCTTCATCAGCGGCCGGTTTGGCAAATCAGGGTCGGCGGCTTTACGCCGTCTATGCTGGACTGGCTTCGGGAAGAAACAGGCCTCACCATTCAGGTGGCCGGATTGGAAGTGGACGGTTCAGCCGTACTTGAAGCGGAGCTCCGGAATGAGGAGCAGGCCGGATGGCTTCATGCTCTGGTGATGGAGCAGGGCATGACGCTGTACGAAAGCGCACGCGCCAAAACGCGGCTTGAGGAATGGTTTGTCGCCGAACTTGCCGGCAAGAGCCACAGGGGGGAAAAGGCATGAGCATTATTCTTCGTATGACCTGGAAGGAGCTGCTGCGTAAACGGGTTTTGCTGCTGACCTTGATTATGACCGCGGCTTTCCTGGTCGCTTTCTGGTTTATCGCTTCCTCTATAGGAGGAGAACTTAAGCAGAGCGGCTTGGACGACACCACTAATACGCTGCTGCTCGGCAGATTCAGCCGGGGCTTATTTATCGTTAGTTTAGGTTTCTTCTTTGGCTCATTTGTGCTCGCGTTCTTATCCATCTTCAGTTCATCTTCGGTTATCTCTGGAGAAGCGGAGCTGGGTGTCATGCAGGCCTTGATGCCCCGTCCCCTTGCCAGATGGCGCTGGTATGCAGGACGCTGGCTGGGATACGTTTCGTTTGGCCTGCTTTATGCCTTGCTGCTTTATTCCGCTATTCTGATTATAGCGGGAATACATGCAGCGGTGCCGAGGGAATGGAGCTCATTGATCATCTCCTATTTACTATTTGCTGCGGTTGTTCCTTTGCTGGTATCCGTATCCATGCTCGGCTCTGGATACCTTTCCGCCGTAGGCAACGGCGTTTTGATGACGATGCTGTATGGAGGCGGCTGGCTTGGCGGGATGATCGACAAGGTTTCGTCCCAGCTCGGTTCATTTGGCGCTACTATGGGCGATTCTTTAGCGACCATTTCAGGGCTGCTGTCGCTGGTGATGCCGGCTGACGGCCTGCAGCGGTTCGTGATGGACCGGCTGTACAATTTTTCTTCTTTGCAGGAGTTTTTTGATCCAAACACATATGCCGGAGGACTTTTCTCAATCTTCGGTATTGGAATGGCGCCTTCAAATGCGTTTCTCTGGTATGCGTTATTCTATACCTTAGCCGCACTGCTTCTCGGCCTGTGGCGTTTTCAGAAGAAAGACCTTTAGAAAAAAAACAGACAGAAACAGGCAGGAGTAGGCAGAAGCCAAACCTATATCCTACCCTATAAACGCAAATTTAAGAATCCCCCTTATCCGGTGAGAGGAATAGCTCCCGCCAGTAAGGGGTGTTTTTGATTTGGAGCCGCCGTCGGGCCATTCATTTTAAAGCTGGAACAGCGCTGGTGTTCAGGACGAGGCTTTTTCCGAATAAAGCTTGCGGTATTGCCCCGGCGTATATCCTGTTTCTTTCTTGAATTTCCGAATGAAGTTAGGTGTATCCTGGTAACCGACCGTTTGGATGATATCCTTGAGCGGCTCGTTAGTTGTAGTCAGTTTGTGAATAGCGGCGGTGATTCTCTTCTGCCAGATATACTGCACAAAATTGGTGCCTACCGCCTCTTTGAAAGAGCGGCTGAAATGGGAGACCGAAATCGAGTATTTGCTCGAAATAAATTCAAGACTCAAGGAGTGATCCATATAATTGCTGTCGATGTAGCTGACGATTTGATCCATGAGGGAGTGTTCTTCTTTTTTCTCATTTTGCTCTACCCAGGTACAAATCCGCCCACATAAGGCCCGCAGCCGGCGATTCAGTTCCTCAGCAGACTGGAAGGCGTCCTGTCCCGGAATATCGCTGATGAGCTTCCCGACCCCCAGCTCAAGCCCGGTTTTGATGACGGTATTCGCGATATCAAAGTAGACGCATCTTGCCAGCTTTAGGCAGAATCCGGCCTTCTGAAGTTCGCTCATGGCTTCATCCACAGTCTGAACGGCCACCGTATAGCTGCCTTGCTTTAAGCTTTGGGACAGCTTCAGCAGCAGATTTTTGGAAATCCAGCCGGCTTCGCTAGGTGACTCTGACAGTTCCTCAAAGAAGGTGATGCTGCCATTGCCGGCCGAAACCCGCGAATCAAAGGCTGAGCAGGCTTCAATGAAGGATTGGTTGAGCTGAGCCGGACCGGCATAACATCTCCCTACCCCCATAATCGGATGAAATTGAAAAGCGCCGCTCAGCCGATCCAACAGGGCGTCAACCATTTCGCGGACCTGATGCTGTTCCTTTTGCCCATCCAAAGGATCAAAGCTGACAATCAGGGCGATCTGGTCCGGCTTTGGCAGTTCTACACTGTGTACGTAGGCAGCATGTTCTTTGAAATCGGCTTTGGAAAGGGCGGTCATGACATGCTGCCAGTTCGGCGGGGTGGTTTGCGGTTCGGCGGACTCCCCGCGACCGACAACAATGACAAAGTGACGGCTGCCTTCGAAATGAAGGTTGATCGATTTCGATAGCTCGGAAGGCAGGCTTTCCAGGTTGCCGTATTTTAACAGCATAAGCAGAAAGTGATTTCGGGCATAAGGCTCCTGAAGATCCGCTTTGGAGCTGTATTCATGCAGGGCGGTGCGGATGCGGACCAATTCATTTCTTCGGCCGCTGCTGCTTGCCTGATTCTCCTCAGCGGCAGTGCCGGCTTTGGAATTGGCGAACTGAAACAGATCAAAGATCGGGTTGTACTGCTTGCGGGCCAGCAGCAGGGCTGCGATGGATCCGGCGGCAAGAACAGCAGTAAAGATCATTAGGATCAGGCTCCTGATATGCAGCACATTGCTGAAGAATTGGGAGCTGGGCATCATGGTGACGAACTGCCAGTCGTTCTGTTCCGATTTGACGGATACGACGGAATTGGTTTCCCCGTTAATATGCAGACTGTGAATGCCCGGCGTCAGCTTCGTCAGTTCCTGCAAGTCTTGTTCGGGCAGCGCGCTTTCCAAATTGTAATTGGCGGCCAGCACCTGACCAGTGTTATCGAAGATAAAAGAAGAACCCTGATAATTGCCAAGGATGGAATTAATCAGCGCTGTCAGCTCCGATTCCTTGATCAGAAACATCAAAGTCCCGTGCGGATTCGGGCTGTTGGGTGTAATCGGCACCAGGAAAGCCAGCATGGACTGGTTCAGTGAGGCACTTTTGCCAACAAGGTTAACTGGACGTACGGATGGGAACTTGGCCTCGTTCAAATCTTGAATAACCTCACTGCCCTGCCAGCGGCGGAAGCTGAATTTCTCGGTGAACACTTCAAGGCGGGACATGCCTGCGGTAGAAAAAATACTGTTATCGTTATGAAAATACAGAAACATTTCATTAATGAGCGGACTGGTGGATTTATAATTCTTGAGCGTGTTAATGGCGTAACGGCCATAATAGGGGTCATGCACCTGATAGCGGGTCAATTGTTCATCATAGGATACCCGGGAGGCGATGTCATAGAGCTGATCAACCAGATTGTTCACGATGGATTTGGCCTGATTCAGCTGGTTCAGATGAGACTGCTCGATTTGACTGCGAAGATTGTTAACGGCGCTGTTATAAATGATGACCGTCAGCAGAATGAGAGGAATCATTAGGATTAACAAGTAGGACGAAATGTACTTTAGGAACAGGCGCGATTTGAAGTAGTTGAGCTTCATTTCCATTTCCCCTTGTCACTATTTTTAAATAAAAATGTAATAGAGTTCGGTTAATAAAGCAAGAAATTTAAACAACTCGGCCAGGTGGCTGAGTGTGTCATTTTTGAGGGAACCTCCTCCTGAAAGGAAGGATGACAGTCACATAAACCCTACATAATCAAGCGCGTGTGATATTTAATGTATGCGATTACATTGAAATCTTAGCACAAAAAATACATGTTTAGCCAGACAGTCAGTTACTGAATAGGTAATATTTGATGACATGACAAACTGTCAAAAAGGCCTTTAGTCTGAGAGTTTCAGTCAAAACTACATATTTACGAAATGAATGCGTTTCTATAGACTTCGATTTACACCCGGTTAACGCAGGTTTAACATTCCCCCGCTGGAATTAGCGGGACGGAAATAATCCATGTTAGATAATTTAACAACAATGCCGGATGTTCCTGATCTGTATAAAATGGCTCCCGCCGGTCCAAGCCTGACGGCAGCGTTCATTTTATATCAAATGGTGAGAGGAGTAGTGGGATGGTGAAGGACAACGCACAAGTCGTACTGGATGCTCCGGTTATCCGGACTGAGAAGAGAAGAAGCAAAACCTGGCGGAACATCCTGCGCAACTGGCAGCTGTATGTGTTTATTGCCCCGGCGTTTCTGAGCATCGTCATTTTCAGTTATTTTCCAATGTACGGGATTCAAATCGCTTTCAAAAATTTTGTCCCCGTAGACGGTATTTGGGGCAGCCAGTGGGTCGGCTTCGATCACTTTATTCGTTTCTTTAATTCTTATTATTTCTGGGACCTGCTCTGGAATACGCTGAGCATCAGTCTTTACGGGCTGGCCGTAGGGTTCCCGCTGCCGATTATCCTGGCGCTTGCCTTTAATGAAGTGAAGGACGGCTTATTCAAACGGACGGTTCAGACGGTCACTTATGCCCCGCACTTTATTTCGATGGTCGTTATGGCGGGCATGATTATTACTTTCCTGTCTCCTTCCTCGGGGATGGTGGTTCACCTGATTGAAGCTTTTGGCTTTACAGCTCCGGATTTCCTTACCGATCCGAGATGGTTCAAGACGATGTATGTTCTATCGGATGTCTGGCAAAGTACAGGCTGGGGAACGATCATCTATTTGGCCGCATTGACGAGCGTTGATCCGGGCCTCCATGAAGCGGCAATCCTGGACGGGGCCACGCGGTTCCAGCGAATCCGTCATATCAATATCCCGGCTATTCTTCCGACGATTACAATCCTGATGATCCTGAATATGGGCGGCCTGCTCGGCGTGGGCTTTGAGAAAATTTTACTGCTGCAAAACCCGCTGAACATGGAGTCATCGGATGTCATTTCAACCTTCGTGTACCGTTCCGGTTTGCTGAATGCCCAATACAGCTTCTCGACGGCGGTGGGCTTGTTCAACTCGGTTGTTAACGCTATTCTGCTGATCCTGGTGAATCAGATTGTACGGCGCACCAGCGAGAACAGCTTATGGTAGAAGAAGGGAGTGGCCGCTCGTGATCAGTACAATTAAAGAAACCAAGCGTGACCGATTTTTCCTGACCTGCAATTATATCTTTCTGTTTATGGCTTTCGTGATTGTGGCATATCCCGTTCTCTATATTATCAGCGCTTCGATCAGTAATCCGAAGCTTGTCGCCTCGGGCGAAATGTGGCTGTGGCCCAAAGATATTACCTTTGAAGGTTATCAAAGGGTATTCCGGGATACCCAGATCTGGGTCGGCTATGGCAACACGATTCTGTATACCGTAGTAGGAACGCTTGTCAATCTGATCGTGACGATACCGGCCGCTTATGCGCTGGCTCGTAAAGATTTCGTTGGCCGCAATTTCTTTATGGCCGTGTTTATGGTCACGATGTTTTTTGGCGGGGGACTGGTGCCGACCTACCTGCTCATTAAGAATTTAGGACTCGTCAACAGCATGTGGGCATTAATCCTGCCGGGGGCAACCTCGATCTGGAATCTGATCGTCTGCCGGACCTTCTTCCAGAGCGCGATTCCGAAGGAGATGCAGGAGGCGGCAGAGATTGACGGCTGCAGTAACTTCCGTTTGTTCTTTCGGATTGTCCTGCCTTTATCGAGCTCGATTATTGCGGTTATGGCCTTGTTCTTTGGGGTGGGACACTGGAACAACTATTTCTCGGCGATGATCTATTTGAATGACCACGGCAAATATCCGCTGCAGCTCGTCTTGCGTCAAATCCTTGTCCTGCAGGAGATGTCCGCGGAATCGGGGGCCTTGAACTCCTCTACGGCATCTGCGCTCAACAATAAAGCGGAAGTGGCGGCGCTCGTCAAATATGCCGTGATCATCGTTTCGACCCTGCCGGTTATCATCATCTATCCGTTCCTGCAGCGGTATTTCGTGCAAGGTGTCATGATTGGCTCCGTTAAGGGCTGATTTTGCCATATAAAACAAATAAATAGGAGGTACATTTATGCAAAAGCTGCAACAAAAAGGGGCTCTCGTACTAAGTCTCATCCTGCTGGTCTCCCTGCTGTCCGCATGCGGTTCGTCGAACAAGACGGCTAATAACGGCGGCACCGGCAACAGCGCCAACAGCGGCGGTACAGGTTCATCGAACACCGCAAGCGAGGTTAAGAAAGACGGTTTTCCGATTGTTGATACGCCTATCACATTGACAATGATGGCTCCTGACGCGGGTATGGCTGATTGGAATACCATGCCGGTCATCCAGGAAATGGAGAAGCTGTCCAACATCAAGGTTGAGTTCCAGACCGCTCCGATTGACAGCTTTGCTACTAAAAAGAACCTCGTATTTGCCAGCGGCGATTTGCCGGATATGTTTTATGCCGCCGATCTTACCCCTGCCGAGCAGGTGACGTATGGCAGCCAAGGCGTGCTGATCCCGCTGGAGGATCTGATCGACAACTATGCGCCTAACCTGAAGAAAATCCTTGATGAGAATCCAAACATCCGAAAGAATATTACGACCACCGACGGGCATATCTATGCGTTGCCTTACATTGACACCGCCGCAGTTTGGTACCGCAGCCCGATGTGGTATAACGGCAAGTTCCTGAAAGCTCTTGGCGTAACTGAACTGCCGAAAACGACGGAAGAGCTGTACACACTCCTGAAACGCACCAAAGAAGAAGATCCGAACGGCAACGGCAAAGCAGACGAAATTCCGCTGACCTCCGTCAAACTCGACGATCTGCGCATGTATTTCTTTGGCTTCTGGGGCATGTATGATACGGAGATTTATGCGGATAAAGACGGCAAAGTGCACTATTCCCCGCAAGAGGAAGGTTATAAGGGATATCTGACGTTCATGAATCGTTTGTGGAACGAGAATCTGCTGGATCATGAAACCTTCTCTCAAACCGACGACCAGAAGACAGCCAAAGGCAAAAACAACCAGGTGCTGCTGTTCAACAACTACTTCCCTTATTTCACTCTCGGCGGTGAACCAAGTTCGGATAACCCGATGATGACGCCGGTCAGCAGTGAAATTGCCGGAACGCCGGTCTATGGTCTGCATCCGGGCATGTCGGCAAACGGAACCTTTGCGATCACGAAGAGCAACCCGAATCCGGAAGCAACGATGCGCTGGATCGATTACCAATACAGCTATGAAGGCGCAACGCTGTGGACGCAAGGACCGGAAGACACGCTTTGGAAATATAAAGACGAAGCTACTCATGAGAAAGAATGGCTGCCTGTGCCGGGCGGCGGCGACCGCGAGGAATACCGCGGCACAATCACGCCGAACTACGGCATTCTGACGCCGGGCGTTAACCTGCCAGAGATGACGAATGGTCTCAGAACCGATTTTGACGACTGGATCAACAAGGAAAACCAGGAAAAACTCGTGCCGATCGGCAAGGTTCCGTTCCCGAACGTTTACCTGACGAACGACGAGCAAACCGAGGTTTCCGCACTACTGTCTGACCTGGAAACCTATGTGACACAGATGGAAGCGAAGTTTGTGACCGGTCAGGAGCCGCTGTCCAACTGGGATAAATATGTAAGCCAGCTGCAGAAAATGGGCAGCGACCGGGTTCGCGAGGTGTACCAGGCGGCTTATGACCGTTGGAACAGCAATCAGTAAGCCGAATAACAAAATTGAAATTGGAAGGAGGGGGGATATCCCCCCTTTTTCTTTAGAGAGGTGAACAAAGTGAACAGTATGAACGAAAGATGGAGCCGTACGGCAGCGTTTCGCCACGACCGCTTCGGCATGTTTATTCATTGGGGGTTATACGCTATCCCTGCGCGGGGAGAGTGGGTCAGAAGCCATGAGCAGATCAGCAACGAGCAGTATCAGCCTTATTTTGAAGAATTTAATCCCGTCCGTTATAACCCGAAGGAATGGGCGAAGGCGGCCAAAGCGGCCGGCCAGAAATACGCAATCCTGACTACCAAACATCACGACGGCTTCTGCCTGTTCGACAGTCAGCTGACCGACTACAAAGCGACAAACACGCCTGCCGGACGCGATCTGGTGCGGGAGTTCGTGGAGGCGTTCCGGGCTGAGGGCATCGGCATCGGTTTCTATTATTCGCTGATCGACTGGCATCATGAGGACTATCCCGCATACGGCGACCGGATTCACCCGATGCGCAGCAATGAGGCTTTCAGGGATAAAGACCACCAGTTCGAACGTTATCTCGAATACATGCACGGTCAAGTTCGTGAACTGCTGACCGGCTACGGGAAAATAGACATCATGTGGTTTGACTTCTCTTATGATGAGATGACGGGGGAAAAGTGGAAAGCTTCGGAGCTGGTGCAAATGATCCGCAGTCTTCAGCCGGACATCTTGATCGATAACCGGCTCGGTGGTCATATCAAAGCCGCGGAGCCCGAAATTTACGCCGGCGATTTCTATTCGCCGGAGCAAATCGTTCCGCCCGGCGGCGTGGTGAACGAACTCGGGGAACCGCTTCCTTGGGAGGCTTGCATCACCCTTAACGATAACTGGGGATATCATGCCGGCGACCTTCATACCAAGTCGGCCAGACAGGTCGTGCGTGCGCTGGTCGAATGCGTGAGCAAAAACGGTAACCTTCTGCTCAACGTTGGTCCCGACGCCAAAGGTGAGATTCCCGAATCCTCGCTTCAAGTGCTGGACAAAGTCGGCCGCTGGATGAAGCGCAGCGGCGACAGCATTTACGGCTGCTCCGCCGCCGATCTGCCCAAGCCGGAGTGGGGCAGGTATACACAGCGGGGCAGCCGGCTGTACGCCCATGTCTTTGACCGCGGCATCGGTCCGATCTATTTTGCAGGTCTCAAGGACCGGATCAAACGGGCGCGCCTGCTGGCCGACGGCTCAGAGCTCCAGGTGAGCGTCCCATGGATGGCGGAGCAGTATTCGGATATAGAAGGCGGCGCCTTCATCCACCTGCCCGGCGCGGAGTCGGATGAGGATATCGATACGGTGATCGAGCTGGAGCTTGAATAGGCTAAAAAAGGCTTTATAAGAATGGCTAAAGAAATGTTGGCAAGGGAGTAAAAGAATTCCGAAGAAACGGCAGTGGTCGCCTTTGTGATAGGTTTTCTACCTTTAAGAATAATTCGAGAAATCCGGGAACAACAGCGATCGGAGGAAACTTTTAAGTACTTGCCCTTACATGAATTCTAAAAATTTCCGGATACAACAGCGGCCGCAAGAACATTCGACATCGGAGCGGAGGGGTACGAGCAAACGCTGCTCTATAATCATTTTTTCTAGGAGGAAAATCATGAGCGATCTGAAAACGACGGAATCTGAAACAGCCGTGCAGGAGGAGACCTTGCTTCCAGAGGAACCGGTGGTTGAGGAAGGCGTACACAACTACAGCAGCGAACGTGACTGGGTTAAACCTGAAGACCCGGTTCTGCTCGAGCGACTGGAATGGTTCCAGGACCAGAAGCTTGGCCTGATGATGCACTGGGGGCCATACTCCCAGCTCGGACTGGTCGAGTCCTGGGCGCTAAGCGACGGTGACGCGGACTGGGCCAGACATGACGTAGACTGGGGCGTGGACGGCGAAGAGCTGAAACGCGAATATTTTGCGTTGAACAAAACGTTTAATCCGATTCGCTTCCAGCCCGAGCAATGGGCGGAGCTGGCGGCCGACAGCGGTTTTAAATATTTGACCTTTACGACCAAACACCATGACGGGTTCTGCATGTGGGATACCCATACGACCGACTACCGGATTACGGGGCCGGAGTGCCCGTTCCATACTCATAAATATGCGGACATCTGCAAGCAGCTGTTTGATGCCTTCCGGGCCAAAGGCTTGGCGATTTCGGCGTATTTCTCCAAGGCGGATTGGCACACGCCTTATTACTGGGCGCCGGGCATGGAAAGAGGCAGCCACATGTGGCGCGGCCCTTCTTACGATCCCAAGGAGTATCCGTGGCTGTGGGAGCAGTTCGTCCAGTTTACGCATGATCAAATTATGGAGCTGATGACCCGTTACGGGCGGATCGACATGCTTTGGCTGGATGCGGGCTGGGTCAACGCCCGCCGGGATCAGGACATTCGCCTTGGCGAAGTCGTGGGGAAAGCAAGGGAGATTCAACCCTGGCTGCTGACGGCTGACCGGACCGTAGGCGGTCCTTACGAAAACCTGATTACGCCGGAGCAAACCCTGCCGGAGCGCCCGATGAACGTACCTTGGGAAAGCTGCATCACACTTGGAACTTCGTTCTCCTTCGGCTTCGAGGATAAATACAAAACGCCGCGCCAGCTGGTGCACCTCCTGGTCGAAATCGTGGCTAAGGGCGGCAATCTTGCGCTTAACGTTGGCCCGCAGCCGGATGGCCGTCTGCCGAAGGGGGCCATTGCCGGCATGAAAGGGCTGGGAGCCTGGTTGAAGGTGAACGGGGAAGCGATCTACGGGACGCGGGTCTGCGAACCTTTTTCGGCTGGGGATATTCGTTTTACTCGCAAGGGAGACACGGTTTATGCCATTAACCTTTATGCGGATGAACAATCGGGGGTCCCGGATAAGCTGCTGATCCCTCTGCAAACAGACGTGGAGCGCATCGATTTGATCGGTGGACCGGAACAGCTGGCCTTTACCCGAACGGCGGAAGGGATCGAGCTCGAGCTTCCGGAAGGTCTCCTTAATAATGAGACTCCAATCGCGCATGTATTCCGGATTCGTTAAGAGGGAGGGGAGAACAAGTGAATTTAAGCGGAGTACCGGAGCCCAATCTGACTTATGGGCCCAAGCACTACATCTGCCGCCGAGCGTCCGGCAAGCTTGTGCCGGATGGCCGGCTGGATAAGCCGTTTTGGGCGGGAGCCGAATGGACGGAGGATTTCGTTGACATTGAAGGAGACCAACAGCCCAAACCTGCCAAACGGACGCGGGTAAAAATGCTATGGGACGACGATTATTTTTATTTCGGCGCGGAGCTGATGGAGGATCAAATCTGGGCGACGCTGACGGAGCGGGATTCGGTTATATTTTACGATAACGACTTTGAAATCTTCATCGATCCCGACGGCGACACGCACCAGTATTACGAATTTGAAGTTAACGCGCTGAACACGGTGTGGGATCTGCTTCTCATCAAACCTTACCGGGACGGTGGACCGCCGGTCAACGGATGGGATATTCAAGGCTTGCAGACAGCGGTCTACATCGACGGGGAACTCAACAAGCCGGGGGCGGCGAACCGTATGTGGAGCGTGGAGGTCGCTATGCCCTGGTCCGCTTTGAAGGAGTGCGCAGCGGAGGGGAAGCCGCCTGAGGCGGGACAGTTCTGGCGAGTTAACTTCTCGCGGGTGGAGTGGGGGACGGAGGTCAAGAATGGCCGATACGTCAAAGCTATGAATCCGGAAACCGGTAAACCCTACCCGGAGGATAACTGGGTCTGGTCGCCGCAAGGCCTTATCAACATGCATTATCCGGAGCTGTGGGGGTATGTGGTTTTTGCGAACGGTCAGGAGGGCAAGGGGGACGAAGCCTTTGAAATTCCCCAGGACGAATACATCAAATGGAAGCTGAGACGGCTGTATTACCGACAGCGGAACCATTTTGCGGAGAATGGAGCTTTCTCGGAAGATTTGGCCGTGCTGGCCGGAGATTTCCTGGAGGACGTGCGGCAAATACGGCCGCGTATCGAAACGACAACCCGGACGTTCCTGATTTCCGCGCCTTCGGCGGATGGAACCGGCACTTTTTATATCCGTGAAGACGGAAAATGGTGGAGGGAGTGAGTGAAACCCATGGAGCTGAAAACCCCGGTGTTTTCGCTGAGTGAGCAGGAGCTGCTGAACATGGAGCAGCGGTTTAAGGAGAAGCTGGAGATCGGTGCCGCACGCCGGCAGGAGCTGTTCGGCGTATTCGACGAGCCCCTGACGGCAGAGGAGCGGTTTGCGCTGCAATTCTTGTATGCTTACATGCCGTTAAACGATATGGCGGACTACAGCGGGGAATTGTTCCTTTCGCATGTCCGGCAGGCGCTGGCAACCCGCAGAGAGTCCGAATGGGGCAGCAGGATACCGGATTCCGTTTTTCTGCATTTTGTGCTGCCTTACCGCGTGAACAACGAGAACATTGAGGACTATCGCGGTGTGATTTATAGCGAGCTGGGTCCCCGGGTTCAAGGTTTGACCATGGAGGAAGCGATTCTGGAGGCCAACTACTGGTGCCATGAAAAAGCGACCTACATCGGCAGCGACCTCCGGACACTTTCGCCGCTGGGCCTGATCCGCAGCGCCAGAGGGCGCTGCGGGGAGGAGTCCACGCTTTGCGTGTCCGCGCTGCGCAGCATCGGGATTCCGGCGCGCCAGTGCTACACGCCGCGCTGGGCGCACTGCGATGACAATCACGCCTGGGTCGAAGCCTGGGCGGATGGGCAGTGGCATTATATCGGCGCTTGCGAGCCGGAAGCGCGGCTGGATCAAGGCTGGTTCAGCGGCCCGGCGCGGAGGGCGATGCTGGTGCATTCCCGTGTGCCCGCGCAATATGCCGGGCCGGAGGACATCACGTATGCCGACAAGTGGCATACGGAAATCAACCTGCTGGACAACTACGCGCCTGCCCGCACGATCACGGTCAGCGTCAGGGACAGCGGCGGAGCGGCGGTGTCCGGCGCGACTGTTCAATTCTTGCTGTACAACTATGCTGAGCTGTTTCCACTGGCGCAGCTGGTGACGGACGCGCAGGGCGAGGTGAGCTTCAAGACAGGGTATGGGGAGCTCATGGTCCGGGCCGTTTATGAAGAGCAGTGGGGGCAATGCAAAATTACCGTCCCGGAGGCCGAACGACTGGAGATCGTGCTGAGTCAAACCGGACAACCGCAGGCCGCCGAAGATTTTATTATGGTACCGCCGCCGGAAATTCCGGATCCCGAGCTTGCTCCCCTTACGGAGGAAGCGTTGGAGCGCCATGCCGCCCGGGTTGCGGAAGGAACTGCCATACGTGCGGCTTATGAAGCCTCTTTTATGAACGAAACGGAAGCGGAAGAATTGGCGCGCGGGCTTAAGCTGCCTGAAGACCGCGTGTGGGCCGTATTGGAGAAAGCGCGCGGCAATTCGCATGACATCGCTGCTTTCCTTAAGGAGCAGTCGCCCAAACATGGCGAATGGGCGCTTAAACTGCTGGAAGTGCTGAATGACAAGGATTTGATCGACACTGCCAGAGAAGTGCTGGTGGACCATCTGGAAGGAGCTCTGCCGCTGCTCGGCGAGCAGGAAGATGAAATCTTCAGCCGGTATATTTTGCGGCCAAGGGTTTATTTTGAAATGTTCACGCCTTACCGCAAGGCCATCCAATCTGCCTTTACGGCAGAGGAAGCGGCAGAGTTCCGCAGAGATCCTTCCCGTTTGGTAGAGTTCTTCAATCAGGAATGGGAGATTCGGGACGACCTGACCCATCTGCGCGGGAAAGCCGCGCCAGGCGGCACCTTCGCCTTGAAGAAAGGCGACTCCGTTTCCATCGATCTTTGTTTTGTAGCGGTCTGCCGCAGTCTGGGCATCCCGGCAAGGCTGCATCCCAGCGAGCTGTACCCTCAGTTTAAGGATGAAAGCGGCTGGCAGGCCGCCGAATTTGAAGGTCATCCACGGACGATAGCCAGCTCCAAGCAGGAAACCCGCGAGACCGGCACACTTCGTCTGGTAAGCGAGTCAGAGTCCGGCACGGAGGCCTCCTACAATGAGAACTTTACGTTGGCCAGACTGGAGAACGGAATCTATAAAACCTTGATTTACCCGCACGCCAAAAAAGACTTCGCCGAGCCGCTGGAGGTTGAAGCCGGCGAATACCGGCTTACAACAGGCATCCGGCTTAAGGAAGGCACGGTCTACGGCCGGCTGGCCTATTTTGAGGTGCAGCCTGGTAAGGAAATCACGGTGCCGATTACCTTCCACCAGCCGGAGCAGGCCATTCCGGTGCTGGGACAGGTCGATCCGGCAGCCGTATTTACGGCCGGTAATGAAGGGGCCGGCACAATCCGGCTTGGAGAGCGGGCCGCGGACAAAGGCGCCGTGGTCGCCTTTCTGGATCCATCCCGCGAGCCGTCCAAACATCTGCTGCGGGAATCGGCCGAGCTGGCGGAGGCATTTGATGCGGCCGGCGCTCCGCTTCTGCTCGTAACGGGTGGCGCGGATAAGGCGGCGTTAGCGGAGCTGCAGGCCGCCCATCCGGGGCTTCCTTCCATCGCTGGCTTCGTGCTGGACCCGGCGGACGAAAGCCTGCAGGCTTTTGCCAAGGCAGTTCCACTCGGCGGGTCGGGATACCCTTATTTGTACGTGCTGGATCGCGAGTGCCGCATCCGGTATCAGGAATCGGGATACAAACCCGGCAGCGGCAAAGAAGCGCTTGGCATTCTGACAGGCATTCAATCTAATTAAGGGAAGGTGATCCTAAGCATGGAGCCTGCATCATTTGATCAGCCGGAACAGAAAGAGTCATTCAGACAGCCGGAATTGGCCAAAAGGGAAACGGCACAACCTAAACCTTACCGGGTAGTCGGTTATGTCGGGGACCGCGATTTGCCGGGATTAAGCCGGGAAGATGCCATGAAGCTGACCCATTTAAATATCGCGTTTGGCCATGTCAACAACGATGAAATCCAGACCGGGCATCTGATCAGCCTGGAGCTGCTGCCTGGAATCAAACGGATGAACCCGGGCCTTACCGTCCTGCTGTCCGTCGGCGGTTGGAGCGCAGGCGGGTTCTCCGAAGCCGCCTCAACGCCGGAAGGCCGGCTGCGGATGGCCGCATCCGCCGTCAAAGTCGTGACAGATTACGCCATCGACGGGATTGACCTGGACTGGGAATATCCCTGCTATTCGGAAGCAGGGATTGCATCCAGTCCGGCGGACAAAACCAACTTCACGCTGCTGCTTGCCGCCATCCGCGAAGCTTTGGACGCGGCAGGCGCCAAAGACGGCCGCCATTACCTGCTTACGATCGCGGCCGGTGCCGACCAATATTACCTCGACGGCACCGAAATGGACCAGGCGCAGCAGTACCTGGATTATGTGCAGCTGATGACCTACGACATGCGCGGCGGCTTCCAGACGTTAACCGGGCATCATACCAATCTGTATACGGGAACGGGGGATTTGTTCCGGATTAGCGCGCACGCTTCGGCGCAAATGTTCATCCGGGCCGGAGTACCGAAGGAGAAGCTGCTGCTGGGTGCGGCTTTTTATTCCCGCATGTGGAAGGAGGTCCCGAACCACAATCAGGGCCTCTACCAGATGACCGCCGGCTCCGGCGGGTACGGGCCTGATTACGGCGAGCTTGCCGCCAAATATCTGAACAAAAACGGCTACAAACGATATTGGGACGACGAAGCTAAAGCGCCTTATCTATTTGACGGCAGCACGTTTATTACTTATGATGATGAGCAGTCGATCGCCTGCAAATGCCAATTTATCAAAGAGCAGGGGCTGGGCGGAATCATGTTCTGGGAATACAAATGTGATCCGGACCGTGTCCTTTTGAATGCGATTGACCGGGCCTTTGCGCAGGAGAAGCTTTCGTCCTCCCATTAACAGCTGCTAAAGCGGAGTGAACTCTCTGAAACAGCTATCAAAAAAGTTACTACTAAAAAAGGCAAAAGGCGCCGGTCTCAGTGACAGGTGCCTTTTTGTCGTCTATTTATTTTTTGTAATTAATTGTTATTTTTATGTAAATAAGCTTTTGATTGGTTCTGTTACTATAATCCATATACGAACGGAAAGGGAGCTTATCAAATTGAAAAAGGGAATAGGATTAGGCGCATTGTTATTGTCTGCTGTTTTAGTGATTTCTGGATGCGCTTCGGATAAACCGGCGAGCGGCTTGCTAGATGTTGAACAGTCCTCTGCTGCCGTCACGGAACAAAATGAACCGGAAGATCATTCCAAGCTGCTCAGCGCTTCTGAAGATAAGGAAGTAAAGCTCTATGAAACAGCAGATGGAGTCATTGTCGACGTTAATGGTAGACAAAAGGATTTTCATTGGGAAATGATACATGGAACTTATGACCCGCTGGTGTACCATGTCGATCTTACAGGAGACGGTAAAGAAGAAGCGGTTATCATTCTTATTACTGGACAGGGGACTGAATTAGATACTAATGAAGCTCATGTATTAAACGTAGATGACCTTTCGGAGATCAAGATACAGAAGGCGGAGGAAATAGCCGCAGAGATAGAAACGGAAGTGAGGAAAAAGAACGATGAGCTGCAAATTAGCGTTAAAGCTCAAGGTAAAGAATACAAATTCAGCAAAAAAATTAGTGAGCTTCCACTAGCGCATGAGCCGGACGATAAATTCAAAAATAAGCTTTACTTTGGGAGCGTGATTTTAAATAGTATAAAGGAGCAGAAGCTGACGGTAGAGTTAGCCGGCGGGCTGCAGTCAAAGTCGATGATTCCTGATTTGATCTGCACGGTCCACGTCACTTATAAGTATGATAAATCCCAAAATGAGTTCACTGCAGATCATATCGAAGTTATTCCTGATATATAACCGAATGTATAAATCCTAAATATATAAAAACACCCCCAAGAATTTGCCTGGAACAGCCCATTGGGCTGCCAGCTAATTCTCAGGGGCATTTCGTGTTCTCAAAGAAGAAGGGTTGCTTCTTCTTGCAAGTCTCCGCGATCTTACTTCGCAGCGTTGTAACGTTTCTCAACTTCGTCCCAGTTGATTACGTTCCAGAAAGCAGCGATGTAGTCAGGGCGTTTGTTTTGGTAGTTCAGGTAGTAAGCATGCTCCCAAACGTCCAGGCCAAGGATCGGCGTAGCGCCTTCCATGATCGGGCTGTCTTGGTTAGGTGTGCTGGAAACAACCAGTTTGCCGTCTTTCACGGACAACCATGCCCAGCCGCTGCCGAAGCGTGTAGTAGCTGCTTTAGCGAAGTCTTCTTTGAATTTCTCGAAGCCGCCAAGCTCGCTTTCGATCGCTGCAGCCACGTTGCCTTTAGGAGCGCCGCCGCCGTTTGGTCCGATAACTTCCCAGAACAGGGAGTGGTTAGCGTGGCCGCCGCCGTTGTTGCGGACTGCTGTGCGGATGCTTTCTGGAACAGCGTCCAGGTTAGCGATCAGCTCTTCAACGGATTTGCTTTGCAGCTCAGGAGCGCTTTCCAAAGCAGCGTTCAGGTTTGTCACATATGTATTATGGTGACGGTCGTGGTGGATGTTCATTGTAGTTTCGTCGATATGCGGTTCCAGAGCGTTAGCTGGGTAAGGCAATGCTGGCAATTGATGAGCCATTATAAATTCCTCCTCAAAGTGGGTATAAACTTGCTTACAACTGACATTGTAAAAAACTTTTCCAACTTAGTCAACAACTATGTATCATAAGTTAGCTTGGAAAATAAACACGAAGAAGCAAACTCCGACCCGGTGGAACCGGAATTTGCGCTTAATCGCTCTTTTTCTGAGAAATGACATAAGTACAGCAGCTTCCGCCTTTGGCCAGACATTCGGTCCGCTGAACGTCCGTGCCCAGCAGAGACTGGAACAAATCCAGCTCGCAGCTGCAGGCCTGGTTATAGACATTGGCCACTTGGAAGATCGGGCAATTGTACTCTTTCAGCACAAATTGTCCGTTATCCAGCTCCTCGCATTCGGCCATATAGCCGCCTTCATTTTGCATATCTGCCAGCAGGCGGACTTTACCCCGGAGATCCTCGCCGGACATCTTCGGTTCATAATTCCGCATCAGCTTCAGCTTCCGGCGTTCAAACAGCCGGCTAACCATATCTTCACCGGCTTCTTCAGCAAGCTCGCCAAGCAGGTCCAGAGCGACCTTATGATAGGTTTTGGGAAATAGGCCGTCGGCATGTTCAGTCAGCGCGTAGACAGACGTAGGCCTGCCCATCGTTTGACGCTGCAAGCGAGGTTCGATCAGTTCGTCCCTCTCAAGCGTTCCCAAATGGCGGCGGACCGCCATTTCGGTAATGCCGAGCTCGGCCGCCATTTCCTTGGCCGTTAACGGTCCGCGGGTTTTAAGCAGATGGAGCAGGTATTCCCTTGTCGGCATTTCTTTCATTTTGTTCAAAGAGAAACCTCCGTCTTCTCATAAATGTAGTTGGCAGGCGCGTTCTCGCGGCATTCGGAAGAACAGAAGCGGTGATGAGTATCCTCGCATTCCTCGCAGCACACATGCTGCAAATTGCAGGTCGGGCAGTTGATGTAGCGGTCATGCGTTTTGCCGCAGTGATAGCATTTTGCAATCACAACATCTTCTTCGGTGTGGTTGATCGGCACAGAGATGCGCTCGTCGAACACGTAGCATTTTCCGTCAAACAGCCGTCCTTGAACTTCCGGATCTTTGCTGTAGGTTACGATTCCGCCCTCAAGCTGGTTCACATCCTGGAAGCCTTCATCGATCAGAAAGCCGGTCAATTTCTCACAGCGGATACCGCCGGTGCAGTAAGTCAGTACTTTCTTGTCCTTGAATTGCTCCATGTTGGCACGGATCCATTCCGGAAACTCCCGGAAGGACTCGACATCAGGACGAATAGCGCCGCGGAAATGGCCGATTTCATATTCATAATCATTACGTCCGTCAATGACTACGACGTCTTCCTGCTGCAGCTGCTCATAAAATTCAACAGGCGAAAGGCGTTTGCCAAATTTCGTATTCGGATCAAGCGGCTTCTCATACCGGAAGGTAACGAGCTCCTGCTTGTGGCGGACGAACATTTTTTTGAAGGTGTGGCCTTCGACCTCGTCGATCTTAAATACGATATCTGCAAACAGGGGATTGCTGCGCAGGTCCTTCATATATTGTTCGGTCTGCTCCCAAGTGCCGGACACAGTCCCGTTAATGCCTTCAGAGGCAATCAAAATACGGCCTTTCAGGCCCATATCCTTGCAATATTGCAGATGTTCGGCTGTAAAAGCCGCCGGATCTTCAATGTGAACGAATTTATAATACAACAACACGCGGTAAGCTTGGTTATTCAAAATGGTTTAGCTCCTTGTTCTTGAAGTGATAATGATCGATTTTAAGGCAATAAAAATAGATAGTCAACATATAAGTATAGAAAGTCTTAAATTGGCATCGCAACCAGCATACATGTCCGTGTAAAAAAAGAAACGCCCGAACGGTCGCTTCTCGCGGCTTCGGGCGTTAACCATTTTGATTCAAGATAGCAATAAAGTGATATTCAGATTCAGACTATTTATCAGTCCGGTCTGGCAGCTGTTTCACATAGCTGTCCGAAAGCTGAAGCAGCTTCAGCGCCCGGTTGTATTCATCTTCAGTCGTCAAGGCCTGACTGACCCCGTCTTCTGCCAGAGGCATCTGCTCGCCGTCGTTGTACCAAACGCCAGGCATAAACAGCGCCTTATCGTTCAGGAACGAGCCGGAAGGCAGATAATAGCGTTCAGGCAGCAGGTTATAAGTCTGGTTCAGGATATCCTGGCCGAAATGGATGTGGTTATCAAGCGGAATGCCAAGCAGGTTGGCAGCCGTAGGCAAAATGTCCACCTCGCCGCCGACATGGTCGATGACCTGAGGTTCTACATCCGGTACCGAGACGATGAAAGGAATGTTGATCATATCGATATTGCCGTAATCATGGCCGTAGATTTCCTTCATCAGATCCATCTCTTTGCTGCTCAGAGAGTATTTCGGCAGGCCCTGGTGGTCGCCATACAGCATGATTACGCTGTTGTCCCAGATGCCGGAATCCTTCAGCCCCTGGATGAATTGGCCCAAAGCCCAGTCCGCATAGTTCTGCGCGCGGAGGTAATCGCCGACCATCGTGTCCTGATAACGCTCCGGCAGCTGGATTTTGTCCAGCTCATGCGGAATGGTAAAAGGATGGTGCGCAGTCATCGAAATAACCTGGGAATAAAAAGGTTTGTCAGCCGCGTCCATTTTCTGGAGCTCCGGCAAAGTCTTTTTATACAACACTTCATCTACAGGTCCGAAGAACACGGAATCTTCCGTGCCATAAAACTTCTGGTCATAATACCGGTTCCAGCCCAAAGCCTTGTACAGCTCGCCGCGGTTCCAGAATTCCACGATATTGGTGTGGAAAGTGGCGGTATCATAGTTGTTCTGCTGAAGCAGCTTCGGCAAGCTAGGAAGCTGTTTGTCCGGATAGTTCTGCGTAGCCGCTTCGTTCGGCGGAATGTAGAACGAAGTGTTGACTACAAATTCCGCATCCGAAGTGTTGCCTTGGCCGACCATCTGATAAAAATGCGGGAAATACAAGCTTTCGCTGACAAGCTTATTCAGGTTAGGCGTAATTTCCTGTCCGTCAATCTTCAGGTTGACCAGGAAATTTTGCAGGGACTCCATCTGAATGATAATCAGATTTTTGCCTTTGGCCTGACCAAAGTAAACAGGATTTTCCAGTCCGGTAGTCCCTTTCAATTTATCAATCGTGTCCTGGGTGATCTGATTAGGGTCCACCAGCTTTTCTTTCTGGGAAGCTAATACGGTGTAAGCCTCATAATTCAGAATGCCCATGGCTTCGGCCTTCTTGATCTCATTCATGCTGGCCCGGTTCGGCCAGGTATTGAGCAGGCAGACGGCGAGGGCAAACACGAAGACGGTGGAAACCAGACCTCTGCTTGTGCGGCGCGGCATTTGGAACATGATCGGCTGCCGCTTGCTGCGTCTTGCCCTCCGGATCAGGTAGAAGCCGATGATCACGATATCTATAAAGATTAACAAATAGTAAGGATCAAGCAGGGAAAAGACGCTGTTGCTTACGGCAGTAACCTGATTGACCTGCTGCAGGGCGTGGTACGTGACGATAACCCCGTAATATTTGTAATACATGATAACGGCAAAGAAAAGTCCGGTCAGTAATAAATTTACGATAAGGTAATATAAGGTTTTGCGTTTGGAGGCAAAGTATTCTACGAGACAGAATGCGATCCAGACGAACGGAACCTCTTTCAGAATTGGCGATAACGGAGGAATCCCGTCAAAAACAGCCATCCATGCTAAATAGCTCTTCACGATCATGATCAGGGAGAAAATCCAGAAAACTTTCAGGCCGCTGAACGCCTTGAAGAGTCGGTTTTGTGATGACACGAGGGTAACCTGCCTTTCCATAACAAATTTGGTCAAAGAGCAATACAACTATAATACTCTAAATGAAGTCCACAATAAAATGTGTTTCTCCATTAAAAGACGACCAAAAGCGGCGTAAAGTTGTAGAAGATGTGGATAATTCACGTAAAATTGAAGGATTAGCTGCAATAAAAGCGAAAATGGAAAATATCTGGAATTTTCAAATAAACCTGATTGCGCCTATTGACTCTATATCTTTGAATTGATACATTGGCAGTATCCTAACTGACGGGAGAGATTTTGATGACGGTGATCGTTCTTAACTAAGCAATTTCATAGCGATGAATGACGGCGAAGGCCCCTTTGCGTAGAAAAATGGCCGTAGAGGAGCTTATTTTTCCTTTGCCCGGATTCATTCTGAAATTAGTTAAGAACACGCGGACCATCATTGTCGCCCGTATTGCGGCCTTGATATGAAGAACATTCCACAACCGTGCTGTCTTTCAGCACGGTTTTTTTGTTGGAGTTTCTTCTATCGAAGGCTGAGAAATATCCGGGGCAAGGAATGAATTCGTTCATTCTTTGCCCTTTTTTGCGTTTTCACACTTAAGGAGGTATCCAGACGAATGGATCAAGCAGCATTGCAAACTTTAGGTTATGAAGAAACGATTCAGGAGTTGATGCGTTATGCGGTTTCCTATGAAGGACGCCGGAGAATAGCTGAATTGGTTCCTGAGGAGAAGCTTGCCGCAGCCGAGCGTAAATTGGCCGAAACGGCCGAAGCCAAAGCGATTATCGCCAAAGGAGCCAGCGTTCCGCTGCCTTCCCTGGACGGGATCGAATTTGTTGTCTCGCTGCTCGGCAGCGGTTATTTGTTCGGTGAGCAGGATTTTTCTGCGGTAAGCCAGTTCCTTAGAAGCTGCAGCCAGTTGAAAAAGTACATGTCCGGTAAATTAGACCTTGCGCCGGTCATAGCCTCGTATGCGGGTTCACTCTATGAGGAGCAGCGTCTGCAGGAGGAGATTAACCGCTGTATCCGGCACGGCCGGATCGAAGACGGCGCAAGCAAGGAACTGGAGAAGATAAGGCGCAAGATGGAGACGCTGAAGGAGCGTATTCAGAAACGAATGCAGACCGTGCTGTCCAAATACAGCTCCCTGCTGCAGGAGCATCTGGTCAGCACCCGGGACGGCAGATATGTCATCCCGGTCAAGAAGGAATACTACCGTCAGGTTAAAGGCGCGGTGCTTGATCAGTCGACCAGCGGCCAGACGGTGTTCGTGGAGCCTGACGAAATTGCTTCTCTCCAGTTCGAGCTGAACCTGCTGATCGGAGATGAAGCCAGGGAAGAGGCGAAGATTCTCGCGATGCTTTCAGCCCTGCTGGAATCGTCCGCCCGGGAGCTCAAGCAGAATATCGAGATCACGGGAATGTATGACTTTATCTTTGCCAAAGGAAAATATGGGGCTTCTATCGGCGGGCGGGCCGTTCCGCTGAATGCCGAAGGAGAAATCCGCCTTGTGGGTGCCAAACACCCCAAGCTGCTGCAAACTATGGTCCCGCTGGACATTTCCTTGGGTGGTCAGGCCAAAGGGCTGATTATTACCGGCCCGAATACCGGCGGCAAAACGGTTGTGCTGCGGACGATCGGGCTGCTGACTCTGATGGCTCAGTCCGGACTGCTGATTCCCGCCGAGGAAGGCTCCTGTCTCGCCGTATTCCGGAATATCCGGGCCGTCATCGGCGACGGGCAAAGCCTGGAGCAGTCCCTAAGCACCTTCTCGGCCCAGATCTCAAGCTTGTCCAGGATGCTGGAGTCGGCGGACAGTGCCAGCCTGATGCTGATCGACGAGCTGGCAGCAGGCACGGATCCGGCCGAAGGCATGGCATTATCGATCGCCATTCTCGAGGAACTGGGCCGCAAAGGGGCAACGATTGCGGTCACAACGCATTTTAACGGTTTGAAGGAATTTGCAGCCCAAACGCCCGGCTTCCGGAACGCCCGTATGGAGTTCGATCCCGTGTCCCTTCAGCCGCTGTACCGGCTGACCATGGGCGAAGCGGGAGAGAGCTATGCGCTTGAAATTGCCCAGCGGCTGGGGATGGAGGGCAGCGTTATCGAGCGCTCGCGGGAATTGATGAGCCGTTCTGCGGGTCGAGCTGCTCCCGCTGAGAAATTAGTGGAGCAGGGTGCGCCGAAAATGAATCAAACGACGAATAAAAGGCAAACGACGCAAAATGTTCCTATTGCAAAGGGGCAGCCAGAAACTGCAGAAGCCGCAGAAACAGACACATCGGACCGGAGGCCGAAGTTCGAAATGGGGGATGCGGTTTGGGTAACCTCATTAAACCGGATGGGAATCATCTGCGCGCTGGAGGACAGCAGGGGCATGTTCGGCGTACAGGTTCAGAAACAGAAGCTGAAGATCAACCATAAACGCCTCAAGCCGTATATTAGCCGGAGCGAGTTGTATCCGGGGGAAGACTATGATCTGGATATCGTATTTGAGTCGAAGGAGAACCGGAAACTAAGCAAACAATTCAGCAAACACCATGTGGAAGGGAAAGCAATTATTAAGGAGCAGGACTGAGCTGCAAAAAAAACAGCCCGCATCGCCTCTAAGGCCATGCGGGCTGTTTGATCTTCCCGGTATTTCCCGTGACTGTCCGGCACTTTCCGGAGAACCAGACAGGTCAGTTGAACTTAACGCTGTCGACTAAAATCTGGACAAAGCTTTCCAGAAAGGCCTTATCCGTTTCATCAAAACGGCCTTTCAGCGGGCTGTCGATATCCAATACGCCAATCAAACGACCATCCTGCACGATCGGCACCACGACTTCGCTGTTGGATGCGGCATCGCAGGCGATGTGTCCGGGAAAAGCGTGGACATCCTCTACAACAATCGTTTCACGCTGCTGTGCGGCGGTCCCGCAAACTCCGCGGCCGAGCGGAATGCGGATGCAGGCCGGCAGACCCTGGAACGGTCCAAGGACAAGCTCTTTACCGTCATATAAATAAAAGCCCGCCCAGTTAATGTCCTGCAAAGTAAAATTCAGCAGGGCCGAAGCGTTTGCCATATTGGCAACGGCATTGGGCTCGCCGTCAATAAGACCTTTAAGCTGCACTAATGCAGATTCATATGCTTGCTGGCGGTCGCCAGTTGGAGTAGCTGCCTGAAACATGTTCAAAATCCCTCACTTCTTTAAGATATAGCTCTATTAAAGGTATAAATGGAATGGCTAACTTATTCATAGTTAACAGTATACAGGATTTTTTCACCTGTCAACCGGGGCCTGCAGGGAGCAGCTTCGTTTCAGGCGTTTGTTTCCTGTCTCGCTCCAGCGGGTAATGACAATTAAACGACGACAAGACGAAGGGAGAAATAATCATGCGGGCCGATATCCAGAATTTGTTCATTCGCATTCACATGCTGCACGATGCCAAACAAGAGGATTTGAAGGTTGGCGACACCCTTTTGGAACTTGAACGCCGGGGTTACAGAATCGGTGAACGGGAAGTGAAACTCGAGCTTGAGAAGCTGGTAGAAGATAACTTTTTAACTCCGCATGATGAGATTTATTCGATCACGGGCGCAGGTCTCGAGGAGCTGAAAGAAATTCAGACGGTTCTGGCCGAGCTGTGTCGTGCCGTTCTGGACGATCAAGAAATGCAGAAACCGGTTGTCAAAGGAGCCAAATAACCGGAATAATAGGGATGCAGGACAAGCACTCCATTTTTGGAGTGCTTTATAATTTCCAATTCCGAAAAAGTGATTTTTTGGCATCAGCGTTTATAATTAGGAAAATTACTGTGAGGGGAGGGATAGATAATGACTGCCCAGATATCTTGTTCCGGATTTCGGCCGGCACGACCTAACAAACGTATCAATGAAGAACTCAACAGTATCATTGAGAGTTTAAGGCAAGAGCTTGTCGAGGTTTCGGCAACTAGCGGCTTCACCAGCGAGATTGTATTAGAAATAAGCCAACGTCTGGACAAGTATATCGTCCTTGCCCAGAAACAGATGAAGAATGGAACAGCCGGTAATGGTCTGGAGCATTGATTTGTGTACATAATTACGGCGGATCTTAATGAGGTTAGCTTACATAGGCAAGAGTTCACCACCGGCTCCGAGTCCTTCATATAAAGAAACCTGCGGGCCTTGATCCGCAGGTTTCTTTGCCATGTGTTTATTCAGTTGTACTTATTCAGTTAGGCTTATCCAAGTTTGGCCGGACCGTTAACTCGGACTATTGATGCCTCCCAGCTGGGGAGCCCGCATCTTCCAGAGCGCAGCTTTGGGTTCAGCAGGTTGTTCCTCCTCGGCAAAACATTCGTCGATGAACGACTGCAGTTCTTCCTTATAACGTCTGGGATCCTTCTGATAGGAGGTGGCATGAGTAGCGCCGGGAATGAGAACCAGACGTTTCGGTCCCGGTTTGGCTTCGAACATTTCCTGGCTCATCGATGGCGGTACATAACGGTCAGCAGAGCCGTGGATAAACAACACGGGCAGCCTGGACTGCATCACGGATCGGATCGGACTGACCTGTTCAAGCCGGAAGCCTGCTTTGCTTTGCAGTTCCCGGTTCAGCAGCCGGATGAACGGGAACGACGGAAGCCGGATTATTCTTGTAAGCTGATAATGAATCAGTTTATTTAGATCGGAATAGGGACAATCGACAACCGCGAATTTCACAGCAGGGTCAGCCATACTTAAATACTCCAGTACGGTGGCGCCCCCGAGAGACTGGCCGTGAAGGCCAATCTGAATATCTCGTCCATATTGCTCAAGCAGCCAGTTCACCCAGGCCTCGAGGTCGTGTTTTTCCCGAAAGCCGTAGGTCGTATATCGCCCCTGGCTTTTGCCGTGTCTGCGGTGGTCGATTAGCAGCAGATTGAATCCTTTTTCCTCAAATAAAGCACCAAACTGCAGGGAGGACCGTAAAGACATCGTATAGCCGTGGGCAATAATGGCCCATTTCTTAGAGCCCGGATAAGGCAGGAACAGCTGGGCGTTGAGACGAAGTCCGTCAATCGAGGTGGTTTGAATCTCCCTCGAAGCCATTGACTCATATTTCTCCTTGGTAAACACGCCGGTTCGGAGCAGGTATTCCGCCAGATTTTCGTCCGGGTAACGGTACAAGCGCATCTGGGTTACCTGCCGGAATCCGTATCGGGTTATACCAGTGATCAACAGCCAGAGGGCAAGCAACCCCAGAACGACGATGGCGGCAATCATGAAAGGATCCCCCTTTTTTGAATCTTCAACATGTATTAATACCCAAATTCAACCGAATTTATCAGAGGTCAGCCGGCAGCTCCCACTCCTTTCACGTCTCTTTACCCTTACCTTTTATTGTAGCAAAGTGCTGCAGGGATGGCGAGTTTACCGCAGCGGGTTAATTTAATACAGGCAAGCTGCTTTGCCCCGCTTTGACGGCGGGCTTCACGTATGATTGAATTTGCATTAGCGAACCTGATGAAAGGAGGCGGCGGATTGGAATACCGTTGTGAAGGGGAAATTCCCGTTCTGGAAAGCCCCCGGCTGACGCTCCGCAGGCTGGAGAAGACAGATGCGGACCAGATGTTTGAATATTGGAGCGATCCCGAGGTCGTTAAATATATGAATGTTCCGCCTTTTGCCAATGCCGAAGAGACAGCAGAGATGATTAAATGGCTTAATCTTCTGGCTGAGACGGAGGACACGATCCGCTGGGGCATTGAATTAAAGGACAGCGGAAGGCTGATCGGGAGCTGCGGCTACAACACCTGGCAGCTTGCCGGTGCGCACCGTGCGGAAATCGGCTATGAGCTCGGCAGACCTTATTGGGGGCAAGGCTATATGCGTGAAGCGCTCCTTACGATGTTCGAGTTCGGCTTCTGCACGATGGGGCTTAACCGGATTGAGGCCCTGCTTTATCCCGTAAATTACGCTTCCATCCGGCTGCTGCAAAAGCTGGGTTTTCAAAGGGAAGGAATGCTCCGGGAATACCAGCAGGCAGGGGACCGTTTTGTCGATTTGGATATGTATTCCCTGCTCCGCAGAGAATGGGCGCATAAAATAACCTGACTCTCCGCACTTTATAGAAAAAGGGGAGGTGGATGAGTTGGATAAACCGCTTCATTTAGATCAGCAGTCCTTGGTTCAGGCCTGGCAGCAGCAGCTTCCGGAGATGATTGGCCCCGGCGATTCGACCATGGTTCAGGCCGACAATGCAAACCCTCAAGCGATAAACGTGCACATCAATGCGGCAGGTCATCAAAAGTATGGATTTGACTTCCGATGCACGTATAAGGATACGAGGGAGCTGGACGTTGCGCTGGTTGATGTGGACATGGCCGGACGTTCTATTGACGAGCACAGTGCCACGGTGCAGGAGCTTGTCGATGACTATATGCGCCATATTCATGAATGCGCCCAAGTGCTTCATCACATAACCGATCCTTCTTAATAACAGCAGCTAAGGAGAGATAAAATGAGCAAAACAAACGGTCGTGTCGACCAAACTCTGATTAATGAAGTCCATGACCTGGAGACAACACCGGTGAACAGCCATCAGGCGCAGCAGCTTAATCAGGACCGCAATGACCGGAGACATATCACCAGCGAGAACCGCGATAAAAATACAGATATGGACCCTTCCCACAAATAGGGACATAATCATAAAACGATGATCCGCGAATGGATCAACGCAAAAAATCCTTCGGAATAATCCGGAGGATTTTTTTGCCGGGCAGTGCTTGTACCCTTTCTTCGTTACTTACGCGGCAGGGGCGGAAGTTTCTCCGCTTCGGTCCCCATCTTTTTCAAGAGCTCGATCATAACTTGCTTCTCCTGGTCATTCAGGCCGCTCAGCGCATGGTCAATCCGGTCCTCGAACTCGGGATACAGCCGGTCCATCAATTCTTTGCCTTTAGGGGTCAACTCCGCAAAAATCACCCGCCGGTCACGGGCACAAGGCGTGCGGTGCAGCAGCCCTCCGGCTTCCAGCTTGTCGATTACGTAAGTCACGTTCCCGCTTTGCAGCAGCAGCTTGGCTCCGATTTGCTGAATAGGCTGGGGCCCTTTATAATACAGCACTTCCAATACAGCGAATGCCGTCGGATTGAAACCCTGCAGCTTGCTAGCTGTGACCGCATGTTCATTAACGCTCTTAAAGGATTTTGCCAGAACGCGGTACAAATGCAGCGATAATTCCGCTTGGTGCTCCTTTGCCTTGATCATCTTCATCCCGCCTTATTTGAATTGTTATTTGAACGTGGGTTAGAACTTCTTTGTACCTGTATCTTAAGCCGTAGGCCAGAGTGGAAAAAATATAATTTATCACAATTTGGGTTATTATTTTTATTTTCTTCCTTCCCGGGGTCTGCTCAAAATACGGCTGCGGAAGCTTCGGCAAATCAGCCCCGGGACGGATGGAACCCAGGGAGGATCCTCCTACAATGAGAGTAGAAATCAT
The DNA here is from genome assembly GCF_002240225.1 of Paenibacillus physcomitrellae. Lineage (NCBI taxonomy): Bacteria > Bacillati > Bacillota > Bacilli > Caryophanales > Paenibacillaceae > Paenibacillus > Paenibacillus physcomitrellae. The sequence goes on from NZ_CP022584.1 coordinate 3,783,175, forward strand.
TGACAGGAGTTGTTTATCCGATGAACTTGGCTGCTCAGGAAATGGCGGAACGTCCGCTGCTGAACAACAAAACGTATTTATCCCTGCTCGGGTCGCAAATCGTATCCAATTTGGGCGAATGGCTGACGATTCTGGCGATTTTGACGCTGGTGGGTTTAAAGTGGGAAGCCACTCCCTGGCAAATCACCGGGCTGACCCTGTGCATGCTTCTCCCCATGCTGCTTGGCGGTCCGCTCGCGGGCATGCTGGCTGATCGGGTGGAACGGAAGCAGATCATGGTCTGGGCGGATATAATCCGGATATTCGTTGTTTTGAGTATGATCTTCGTTCAGGAAATTTGGCAGATGTATCTGCTGTTGATTGCAAAAAGCATCTTCGATGTCATGTTTGGCCCTGCTAAAAGCGGGAAAATCAAGGAAATCGTCCCTCGCAGTCAGCTGGAGCAGGCCGTTTCCTACAGTGCCATTATCGAGCAAAGCTGCAAAATTGCCGGTCCGGCGCTTGGCGGGCTGCTGACCGCGATGTTCGGCCTGCAGGCATGTTTTGTGCTGAACGCCCTAACCTTTCTTATTTCCGCTTTATTCCTGTTTCGCGTGCCGAGCCGGAGCAAGCTCCAAAGGATAGCAGGGGAGCAGCCGGAAGCCGGCAGAGGCGAGGAGGTAAAGGATTCGTCTTCAAATGTGCAGCAGGGTTTCTTGAAGGAACTGGCTGCCGGTATCCAGACCATCGCGAGGATCCCGGTTTTGGCTTATGGCCTGCTGGCCTTGGCCCTGGTGCTCGCCGTGCTGCAAATTGCCGATTCGCAGACGGTCGTCCTGTTCCGGGAGATCCGGAATCTGCCTGACGATATGCTGGGCTGGTGCATCGCTTTAAGCGGTGTAGGCACGCTGCTGGCTGCGGTGCTCGTCCGCCTGCTGAAATCCTGGTCTCCACTGGCCAAGATGGGCGCTGGATCTGCCGTGATGGGGATCATGTTTTTCCTGGCGAGCTGGTTCGCTGAGTATCTGGATTTCGGCAAATGGTCGGGGATAACAGCCATGATTTTGTCCTTCATGATTGTAGGCCTGGGGGCGGGCATGACGTTTATCCCTTTCCAGACGGAGCTTCAGAAACGGACGCCGGAACGGCTGACGGGGCGGGTTTTTGGCACGGTCAACAGCATTCTGTCCTCCGCCTCCCTGATAGGCCCGCTCGTCGGCGGATATTTGGTGACAAGCTTTGGTGCGTTTGTGGCTTTCAAGATCTCGGGCGGACTGGTCGCCGCATTGGGTCTGGTGCTGCTTGTCAGTAAAACTGTTATTATGAAAAGGGACCACTCGGTTCATGTGCAGAAGGAGGGGGAGAAAGCTGCGGTCATCGCGCCGGGAAGTGCGGGGTAATGCAGCGGACTTTATGGATAAAGACAGCAGTATGCGGGAGAACGAAAGCGGTGTGCGGAAGAAGAATGGCAGCAGCGTGCTGGACGTTCAAATCCGCAAGGCCGGGTATGAGCAGGCTCAAAACCGAATCAGCGGCATCCGGCTCCAGGTGAAACCCGGGGGCCTGACCGGGCTGATTGGTCCTAACGGTGCGGGAAAAAGCACCACCATCAAAGCGATTATCGGCATTCTTCCTTTTGCGGATGCCGATATCGCTTTTCGTGGCGGAAAGGGCTCCTATGCTTATGTACCAGAGCAGCCCGTCTACTATGAAACCCTTACGTTGTGGGAGCATCTGGCTTTGGCCGCCGCGGTATACGAACTGCCGGACGAGGTTTGGGTGCCGAGAAGCGAGCAGCTGCTGACCCGCTTCAGGATGGAGGATGCCCGGCACTTGCTGCCCGGGGGCTTCTCCAAGGGAATGCTACAGAAAATGATGCTGATGATCGGCTTTCTGTCCAAGCCGGACGTCTATATCGTGGACGAGCCCTTTATCGGTCTTGATCCCCGGGCAACACGGGATTTCTTGAGTCTGCTGGACGAAGAACGGAGCCGGGGGGCCGGCATCCTGATGTCCACTCATGTGCTGGATACGGCGGAGAGAATCTGTGACGACTTCGTCTTGGTCAATCAGGGACAAATGGCGGCGGAAGGAACGCTGGAGGACATTCGCAAACAATGCGGCCGGCCGGAAGCCTCCTTGTTTGACTGCTTCGATCTGCTGACCTGAAGCCCGTTACGTGAAGGGGGAAGGGAAGAAGACCGGTAAGCGGAAGTGGAAGGAGTAGGGTAGGGAAATGGATATCGATCAACAAGCCGCAGCCCGGAGACACCGGTTGGACCACCCGGGGGCGCTCTATTGGCAGAGGGTTCGGGACAGCTATCGCTTTCAATATAAAGCGCTCACCTCTGTAGTGGATTTAACCATTTTATTATACATAGTTATACCTGGTCTGCTGCTTGCGGCCAGGCTTTATTACGGCCTTTGGACCGATCCGGTAGCGGCCTGGATGACCCGGCTGCCTCTAGGTTCCTTGATGTCCTTATGGCTGCTTCTAACCACCCTGCGGGGCCTGACGCTTCGGCTGGAGGCTGCCGATCTTCTGTTTCTGCATGCCCGCCGTAGCTGGATGAGAGGGATCAAGGGGCGGGCGATCCTCGGCTCCATCGCTTACGCTGCGATTCTGAGCGCATTTGGCGGCCTGCTGCTCGCTCCGATGCTGGTGCGGGGGCTTCAGCTGAATTCCGGCAGTCTAGGGACCTTAGCGGTAGTAATTTTCCTATTTCGAGTTAACCATATGCTGCTTCTGCACTTTTGCCGTATCAAGTGGAGCGGCTGGCGTTCAACCGTCCTGCAGCTGCTCAGCCATGCGCTGATTTTTGCTCTTCTGCAGGCAGCGGTGCAGGGGAGTCTGCGTGATATACGGCTTGCAGCTGCTGCTATAGCTGTGCTGGCAGTGATCAGTTTGTTTCTTGTCTTCCTGCGAATGAAGCTGAAAGGGACCTTCTATGCGGATATTGAGGAGGAGATGAAGCAGAAGCTCCGTTTATCCGCCTTTCTGTTGTCGAGTGCTGTAGACAAACCGAAACGTCACCGCAGCAAGTCGTGGCTGCTTCGCCGTTCGAGCCGTCTGCTGCCCTTCTCCGGGAAGGAATCGGTGCGGCTTGCCGAACTGATCGTAAAATCTACTGTCCGAAATATGAACACTTTAAGGATGCTTCTTATATATACGGCGGCAGGGACGGTCAGCCTCCAGTTTCCTCCTTCCCCGGTGAATTTGTTTGTGTTTGCCGGGTTGATCATGCTGCTCGCTTATTGGCTTAACGGCATGCGCCGCGCCTTTATGGAGAGCCGTCTGCTGGAGCTTCTGCCTGTTCCCGAATCTCTGGCTTTCCAAGCAGCCGGCCCGGCTATGAGACTGCTGCTCCTGATTCCGGTAATCTTCTTTGTCTTAAGTCTAAGCTGGTCGATTTGGCATACCTGGTGGGCGTTAGCCGCGGGACTCCCGGCGGGGATTCTGTTCAACTGGTGGTTGGGAGGCTGGATCTGGAAGCTGTTTGGCGGCTGGCGAAAAAAATCCCTCTCCCGGTAAGCCGCAAAGCGGCCTGGGAGAGGGGAGCAAGTCCCTGCTTATTTATTGAGCATTACGGTTTCACCGGCATGCGAGCCTGCCGAATAACCGGTCGAGAAGGCTGCTGTTATATTGTAGCCGCCGGTGTAGCCGTGAACGTCGAGAATTTCACCGCAGAAATAAAGCCCCGGCATCACTTTCGACTGCATGGTGGACGGATCGATCTCCTTGAGATGAACCCCGCCGCCCGTTACGAAGGCCTCTGCGAATGGCCGGGTGCCGTTCGCCTGAATCCGGAACGATTTTATTACCTTAACAAAGGCCTGCCAAGGCTCCTTAGGCAGATGCTCGAAGGTTGTGTCCGGCGAAAGGCCGGCGCGCTGGAAGAGGAGAGGCAGGAGCCGTTCGGGCACAGTGCCTTTGAATACATTTTTTAATGCCTTTTTCGGTTCCTCTTGAGCCATACGGCGCAGCCAGACCCCTGTATCATCAGCTGATCGGTCCGGGCACAGGTCGATCGCCAGCGTTGCTTCGGGAATTTTATATTTCTTCCGCACCTGGCGGATAAACTGGCTGCAGCGCAGGGCGATCGGGCCGGATAAGCCGAAGTGGGTAAAAATCATGTCTCCGCGGTGCGCAATCACCTTCTTGCCCTTCGGGTCCAGAACGGCGAGCTCAACGTCCCGCAGAGAAAGACCCTGCAGCTCCTTGCTTTGGATAAAAGGTTCAGCCGAAGTAATCGGAACCTCGGTCGGATACAGCTCGGTAATCGTATGACCGGCGGCTTCGGCCCAAGGATAGCCGTCTCCTGTGGAACCGGTTTGCGGCACGGAACGTCCGCCGGTAGCCACGATCACCGCTCTGGCATGGATCTCTCCTCCGCTTTCCAGCTGGACGCCCTGAACGCCGTCCGGGCCGAAGAGGAGCTTGTTGACCGGGGAATGGACCCGCATCTGGACGCCAAGCCCTGCTGCTTTGCCAATCAAAGCATCGACGACCGTCTTGGCCTTGTCCGACACCGGAAACATTCTTCCGTTATCTTCTTCCTTCAGCTGGATACCTAACCCTTGAAAAAAGTTTATGATTTCAGGGCTGCCAAAACGGTTAAGTGAACTATATAAAAATCGGCCGTTACCGGGAATAAAACGAATGAGTTCATCCGTATCCTTGGCATTCGTTACATTACAGCGTCCGCCGCCCGAAATCCCCAGCTTCCTGCCCAGCTTGTCTCCCTTGTCGAGCAGGACGACGGATACGCCCTGCAGAGCGGCGCCGATAGAAGCCATAAGTCCAGAAGGACCTCCTCCAATAACAATTACATCGAATTTATTCATAGTTGTCCTTTCTCACGCAATTCTTTCGTATAGATGATGTTTTCAAATAAACGTCACAAAGTCAACCCCATTCTATTCTTTAACCTGATTCTTAAACTTTGCCGAATAAATCGCCTGATTTGCTTGACCCGGGCAGGCAAGGATTATTGTAAAATATTGTCGCTTGTGATTTAATTCAATTGAATATATATGTCTATACATCCCGCTAAGGAGGGATAATTATTGAGCGCAGTTCACGAAATGCTGTTTCTGTTTCTGCTTGCTCTTACGCCGGCGATTTTATTTCCACTGCTGTATGAGAGGGCGGATCTCCTAATCCAGCAGGAACAGAATGTAAGAAAACGATTGAGCTATCATGTTGTGCTGGCGGTAACCTGTGCTATTAGTATGATTTTCTCCTCCATATTCACAACCAAACTGTATGGCATAATTCCATTAACTTATGGGATGGTCCCGTTGTTTGCGGCTATGCTGTACGAGAAGACGGTTTATTCGCTGCTGCTCGCTGCTTTGCAGCTGGTTCTATATATCATAAACGAGGATTTCCGGAACTTGTCGGACTTTCTATTAGTAACGGGATTGTTGATCTTTCCTTTGGTACTGCTGTCTAAAAAGAAATTCCTGGTCATGTCCCGCAGGGGCAAATCAGGCATACTGGCTCTATTTCTGCTGGTAGGTTCAATGCTTTCAACAGCATCCCCGTTTTTTCTACATAACGAGAGCCTGAATAACAATTTTTCTCTTATCTTCTTAGCTTACTCGAATACGTTTCTTATGATTTTGGCCGGTCTCATTCTGATTCATATTATTGAAGAAACGCTGGATAAGCGCAAATTCCAATATCAGCTTGAAGCTGTGTCCCGGAAATATTACCGCGAAGAAGAGAAAATGCAGCAAATGATGGATGCCACTCCGCTGTCCGTAGCACTGCTGGACCGTCAAGGCAGCATCACGATGCTGAACAAAACCTTTCTGAAACTGTTCCGGGAGATTCAGCCGGATGCTGTCAGGGAAGATTTGCTTGGGCACCATCTGCTGCCTGTGCTGACCTCCTTGCAGATCCATATGGAGCAGCTTGACCCGGAACTATTGCGCGTCTTTGAGCAGAGATCCATCGTGAGCGAGCTTGTTCAGATTCAGGACACGATGTTGTTTACCAGTATTTCCCCCATTATTAAAGGTCATTCCGATGAAGTCATCGGGGCTGTGGTAGTCGTGCAGGATATCACCGAGCTGGAGACGCTGCGATTGGAACTGAATAATGTCGACCGGCTGAGCCTAGTGGGTCAAATGGCGGCGGGCATTACGCATGAGATCCGTAATCCGATTGCTGTAGTCCGGGGTTTTCTACAGCTGATGCGGGAGAAAAGCCCGGATTCGCTGGATCACTATTATCGGATTGTCCTTGAAGAATTGGACCGGGCCAACAGCATTATTAACGACTTCCTTTCCCTGGCCCAGAACCGTCCGGTTCGAAAGGAAGCCACTTCGCTAGGCGATATTATCCATGAACTGACTCCGCTTCTTTGGGCCGATGCGAACCTGCGCGGTCAAAGCATTGAAGTCAAGCTGGATGAGCATATCCCCAAGCTTGAGCTGAATGCGAAAGAAATCAAGCAATTGATCCTGAATCTGTGCCGCAATGGCATGGAGGCCATGGAAGACAAGGGGCAGCTTACTCTGGAGACGAGAAAGGTGGCGGCAGGCGTGGAGCTGCTGGTCAGCGATACGGGACCGGGGATTCCGCTTAATAAGAGGGAGAATCTGTTCCAGCCCTTCTTCACCACCAAAGCCAAAGGGACGGGGCTTGGACTGGCCTTGTGCAAAAGCATCGTCGAACGGCATAACGGAAAGGTCAGCGTGGATTCCGAGGTTGGAGTCGGAACTACATTTTCGATATTATTCCCCTATCCGCCTCAAGCGAGTTAACTTTTTTTGGACTAATTGCAGGGAGAACGGATAGCTGAATCAAGGATCAGCCATATTAGAGATGTGTTGATTTCCTCCTTGATGAAGGTATAATAAAATAGAATCGGCAGAACTTCAGTTTTGCCGTAATCAGTGTATGCCAAGCAGAAGGAGTGAATGTTAAATGGCGATGTCTTTTGACCAATATATGAGAGATATGGTTCAACCGATGCGAGACGAGCTGACCCGTGCAGGTATTGAAGAGCTGCGGACTCCGGAAGAGGTTGAGGAGAAGCTGTCTTCGATGGAAGGAACCGCTTTGGTTGTTGTTAACTCTGTGTGCGGATGTGCGGCAGGCCAGGCCCGCCCGGGTGTCGTTCAGGCGCTTGAGCACGGTGTTAAACCGGATCATTTGTACACCGTATTTGCAGGCCAGGATAAGGAAGCAACGGCGACAGCCCGCGAATATTTCGCGCCGTACCCACCGTCTTCCCCATCCATTGCGTTGATGAAGGATGGAGAACTGGTGCACTTTATCGAACGTCATCAGATCGAAGATCATTCCGCGCTTGAAATTGCGACCGATCTGGTCGAGGCATTTGAACGTTTCTGCCTTTAATAGTCAAGCTTCTGTTCAGCGCCCTGCGGTCCGGCATGATTCATGCTGCTGCAGGGCGTTAAGTTATACATATATCTTAAATTAAGGAGTGAATGTAATGAGTTTGCAGCAGGATATTATCAACAAGCTGGGTGTGAAACCAAGTATTGATCCGGCAGCCGAAGTGCGCAAACGTGTTGACTTTCTGAAAGATTATGTAACCCGTTCCCATACAAAAGGTTTGCTGATCGCCATCAGCGGCGGTATCGACAGCGCGGTGGCTGCAGCACTTTGCAAGCAGGCAACGGACGAGCTTACAGCCGAGAACGGCGAAGAGTTCATCACTTTGGGCGTTTTCCAGCCTTACGGAGAGCAGGCGGATATTGAGCACAGCTACTCCGTGGCCAAGAAGTTTGACCTGAAGCATGTCGTGGAGACGAACATTCAGGAGGCCGTAGATGAAGTGGCCCTGGAAGTGGAGCATGGGCTCAAGAAACTTGGTCAGCCCCGTCATATGACGCATCAAGGCAAAGGTAATGTTAAAGCACGCATGCGGATGGTAGCGCAGTATGCTTTGGCTTTTGAGCTGCAATTGCTTGTTGTAGGTACTGATCATGCCTCTGAAGCACTGACAGGCTTCTATACCAAATGGGGCGACGGCGCCGTCGACATTACACCGCTCAGCACCCTTAACAAACGTCAAATCAGACAGGTTGCCGCTTATGTTGGCGTGCCGCAGGAAATTCTTGATAAGGCGCCTACGGCTGGACTTTGGGAAGGTCAAACCGATGAAGGCGAACTGGGCGTGACTTATGAAGCCAACAGCGATTATCTCGAGGGCAAAGCGATCGATCCGAAAGCGCAAGAGATTTTGGAGAGATTCTACACAAGAACCGAACATAAACGGAATGTCATTCCAGGTATCTAATCTTTATTTCACGAAATAAATGGCTTACCTGATAAGATCTTGCCGGGTTAAAGTTAAGGTTAGGTTCAGATCAGGATTCAAATGAGTGTTTGGAAGAATGATTGAAAGAACGATTGGAAGAACGATTGAAAGAATACTTGAATGTTTGAACGAATGTTCTGGAAAGATGGTTTGGGTAAATGTTCTAGATCAATGATCTGGATAAAATTCTGGGAAAATATTCTGGACAGATCGTTCTTCTTAGATAACAAAAGCTTCTCCGGCAGTCTGCCGGAGAAGCTTTTGTGTTTTATACGGCTTGATTATAAGGCTCAAACCTTTAGTTTTATGAATGATGGCTGAGGGGATGGTGCCGCTGTCGCTAGTGCTGTAGCTGGTGTTGTGGCTGTAGCTGTTGCTGTCGCTATCGTTGTTATTATTGTTCCTGTTGCGGTTTGGAAGCTGGTTTGATCGGAACATAAATGTCCATTTCCTTGTCTCCGTCAGTCATGCAGCGTTCGTCGTACCATTCGATCTCCGGAGCCATGGCATGCTCGAAGCCGGAGCTTGGGAACCATTCGGTAAAGACATAATTCCAGGTATTCTGGATAGCGGCAACAAACTCATCCGGACCAGCCTTAGGAGTTGTGAACACAGCGTACTCCTGTTCGGGAATGAAGTATTCAACGAGGCTATCAGGAACGGCTGTATCCGGTCCGACCTGATAACCGATGACATAACCGAATTTCCCTCCAGGCGTGCTTTCTGTGCAAACGCCGAGCTCTACGTTATTCAGCTTGCCAGGAATGTTCTCCCAAAGTTTGTTCGCCAGATAATGCTGCCAGAAGGCAGGAATATCCTTGCTGTTCTGTCCATGATCTACGGTGGTTTCAATGCGGTAGCCGATAATCCGTGTGGCAGGCAGGGTAACGTGTTTAAAATCCATCTTCCAATCTCCCCATTCGTCAAATTGTTGGCCGGTCCCGGCGCAAGTAAGTAATTGCAGGCCGGCTGTTACCGGAAGCGTTATTCCTTTTCGGCGCTGCTCGGAAGGCTGAATGCCGAAATTTTTCCGGAAATTGCGCGAGAAAGTCTCATGGCTGCGGAAGCCGCATTCCAAAGCGATATCCAGCACTTTGCGCTGCGTCTCGGCGATTAGAGCGGCGGCCCGGTTTAACCGTCTAAGGCGGATATAGCTCATTACGGTGGTTCCCGTAAAGAACTGAAACATCCGGTGAAAATGATATTCCGAATAGTGGGCCTTCTCCGCGAGTTCGGCCAGCGTCAGCTCATCCGCCAGATGATCTTCAATATAATCGATTACGCGCTGAATGATCACTTTGTTGTTCATGGACATCCTCCAGACCGTTCATACTCCCAGTATAGAAGACAGGGGCGGCGGCTTCTTGACGTTTTTTGCTATAGGGATGGACTTTGATTTTAGTGCCTGCTTGTAGGGTGTCCTTAATTTGGTTAATTATAGCATACACTTGGCCGGGACTCGCATCCTGGGGCCTGTCCTGCTACAATGAAGCGTAGATTGTACGAATGGCAGTTCGTTTTTTTATGGCAGTCGTTTTTTTAATGGTATAACCGGAAGGAAGGGTTAGGTTGATTTACGGAATCGGACACGATTTGGTTGAAATAGAACGGATGGACCGGATATTGAAAGGAAGCTCGGGAAGCAGGTTCCTCCAGCGGATTTTGACGCCTGCTGAACGTGAGCTGCCGGGAGCAACATCCAGAAAAGCTGAGTTTGCGGCCGGCCGTTTTGCTGCCAAAGAGGCGGTATCCAAAGCTTTCGGATGCGGAATCGGCGCCAAGCTGGCTTTTGACGATATTGAAATCCTGCCGGACCCGGCCGGAAAACCCTTCGTGACACTAAACCCGGAAGCCTGGGACAGGCTGGGCTGGACAGGGAAGGACCTTCCGGTGATTCATATCAGCATAACGCATGAGCGCAGTTTGGCTTCGGCTTTTTGCGTGCTGGAGCAAGGATGAGGTCCTTTTAAGAAAGGTTGAATCGTTTAAAATAAAGGAATTTAGCTAAGGAGAGAACGAACAGCGTGTCTGCAACTGATATGGAGCAATACTTTAGTGAGAAATTGTTGGAATGGTATGAAACGGCCAAACGTGATTTGCCTTGGCGCAGGCATCGCGACCCTTATTATATTTGGGTTTCGGAGATTATGCTGCAGCAGACGAGGGTCGATACGGTGATCCCGTATTTTCACCGTTTTATTGAACGTTTCCCTACGATCACTGATCTGGCTTTGGCGCCGGAGGAAGACGTGCTGAAGTGCTGGGAGGGGCTGGGTTATTATTCCCGGGCCCGCAATTTGCAGGCCGCCGCGCAGCAGGTCGTGGAACGTCATGGAGGACGGGTGCCGAGCGATAAGGCGTCTGTATCTGCATTAAAAGGAGTCGGCCCGTATACGGCAGGGGCGATTCTGAGTATTGCTTTTGGTCAGCCGGAGCCTGCGGTGGATGGCAATGTTATGCGGGTTCTGTCCCGTTATTTCCTGCTGGAAGACGATATTATGAAGCCGGCAACGCGGGTCCGTATGGAGACGCTGGCCGCCCGGCTGATCCCGGAGGGCGGAGCAACGGATTTTAACCAGGCGCTGATGGAGCTTGGCGCTTTGGTCTGCACGCCGAAATCGCCAAGCTGCATGACCTGTCCGGTCATGGAGCACTGCCAGGGCCGGCTTGCGGGCGTGGAAACCCAGCTGCCGGTCAAAACCAAAGCCAAGAAACCTCGTCCCGAGTTTCGTCTAACGGCTTTGGTTGAGGGCTCCGGCGCTGAAGAAGGCCGCGTGCTGGTTCGTCAGCGCGCGGCGACGGGGCTGCTCGCACGGATGTGGGAGCTGCCCCATGTCCCGGCTGTAGAGGGACAGCCGGGTGAAGGCGGCGGCCTGCCGGAAGGTCCGGCTATGGACCGTCTGGCCGCCGTCCTTGCGGCCGAAGGGACACCGGCCCGGCCGCTCGGCCCTTATATGGAAGCGGAGCATACCTTCAGCCATATCCACTGGAACCTGAGGGTGTTCAGGTTCCAGCAGGCTGAAGGGTGTGACGCTTCCATGGGGCTTATGGCCGCGGAGGCCAGCGCGGCCTATGAAGCCGCAGACGGGAGCGGCGCCGGCGGCAGTGATGCGGGGGCTGACGCTGGCGAAGCGGGAGCGGTCCCGCAGCCGGTTACGCGCTGGATTACGCGCGAGGACATGGCGGAGCTGGCTTTTCCAAACGTCTTCCTGCGGATCTTGAACCAGTACTTTGACGAGAAGGAAGAGGAAGAGTTTTAAGTCTTGAGTTTTGAGTCACGCCCGAGGATAACGGGGATAGGAGGGCGAATCCTCGTCTGCGATGCGAGACAAAGATACGGCTATTTTCCTATAGTCAAAACCTAGTAAGCAAGCTATAATACAAGAACAAACTAATTACCCAATATTATCCATGGTGAAGAACACCTCCGGCACAGGCATCGAACTGCCCGGGGTGTTCTTTTTGCGTTTGGGCAGATTTTTTCTTGAAATTACATAGGAAACAGTAAGTTGGGATGAAAAGCGAAGGAAGGGGCTGACGATCCGAAAAGTAGAAGATTAGGAGAATAGAAGATTAAAAGAACAGAAGAGCAGAAGAATCAAGTAGAGGGAAAGGGAGCTTGTATCGGTTTCATGTCTTGAGTTCTAAAGAAGAAGGAATGATTAAGCATTAATAGACAAAAAGGAGATTAGCTTGATGAAAAAGACGGTTTTAACGGTATTAGTAATTGGAGCATTAGCCGCCGGGAGTTTAGGGAGTTATGGCAAAACCTCAGCAGCGGGCAGCACAGATTTTAGAGATGTACCTTCGAGTCATTGGGCGGCTTCTGCCATACAGTCTGCTGTGACGGCAGGTTATTTTAAAGGTTATGCCGACGGAACCTTCAAGCCGGGAGCAGCGGTCAGCAAAGCGGAAATGGCAGCAATTTTGGGCCGGTTAAGTGATCAGCCGGTGGACTCCTCTGTCAGCAGCCGGTTTACCGATGTTCCAGCATGGGCTGAAGAAGGCGTGAAAGCAGCTGTGCAAAAAGGGTTTATTGACCCGGCTGCCTACAGCAGCGGGAAGCTGAACGCCAATGCCCCGTTATCCCGGGGGGAGCTGGCGGTTTGGTTAACGAACGGACTGGCGAAGGTCAATGCCGATTACGGGACTGCGCTGAAGGACGTGACCAACACCGTTGTGCCGGCCAAAGAGTATTTTACAGGTAATCTGCCTGCTGCCCAGAAAAATGCCGTGGCTGTGGCTATGGGGACGAGGCTGATGAGTGTCGGGGAGGACAAGCAGTTTGGAATTGACCGGACCACGACTCGTGCAGAGGTGGCCGTGCTGCTAGCACGTTATGAAGCAGCCGCTCATAAGCAGCCTGCTGATTTCCAGGGTTTGCAGGAACTCCGGGAAGTGGGGCTGACGGGGACGAATTTGAAGGTGATTGCTCCGAAGTATAAGGTAATTCCTCGGGAGATGTTTACTTATTACGATGATAGTTATTATGACAATGCTAAGATCACTGATGATTTTTCAAAGGTAAGGAATAAAGAGTTAGTTACCGTAACTAACTATGCTGATGTTAAGGTGAAGAATTGGATTGTTATTAGTCCTTATGCTACTGGGGAACAAAGAAGTATTTATTACCCAGTGTTTCTTGATGAGGGGCAAAACAATTTGCTTAGAGGAGACTACTACTCTTTTCCCGAGTTCGATATGACGATTAAAGGAACTATGACTGCTCTCCAAGCGGGGAGTCTTATCCAATCACCGACAATTGACGCTTTATTTTCCCCAAGATCAAAAGCTTCCTCAGCTTACTCTATTTCTAAAATAGATGATTATAATGTTGGATTTGGAGCAGTATTTAAGGACAAGAACCCAGCATACTGGGGAGAGGGTCTTCTTCACTTTGACAAAGCTCTTGTTCCCGAAGTAAAGCTCACTTCCAAAGACGGGGTTAATTATTGGGTGAGGTCAGAAAATAAATAATAAGGGTGTAATTGATTGACAAGAACAAATAGATGTAGAAAGTGCTTGTTACTTTTTTTCTCTCTCTGTTTCTCAATAATAATGCCAGTTTCTATAGCTCTAGGAGTAGGAGGGCCGGGGAAAAAACCGCCATTACAAGGAACTTATTTTGAACCTGCTGCCCCCACAAAGTTACAGAAACGAGTCATTCCGGTTGAAGGTTACGGAACAACAAATTTGGGTGTTTATATCTATCAACTGGATAACTTATCTTGGAGTGTTGATGGTGAGTGTAATGGACAGAGATTGGCTAATAATAGTCAAACAAATAAGCCTGTTTCGTCTACAGTCTGTGTGGACTTAGATTTAAGCGCACCGAGTTATTTACCAGGTGAATACAGAAATAGCTCGGATCAGATAGTTTCAAAAGCTGATATTACAACAACGTCAGAACTTCCTTACTATATGGATAATGACAAGCATAATCAAGCTGGAAGGCCGCTCCTAATAAGTGTAGATTCATTTACGGGTAAACGAGTCAGATTCACAGTCCAAATTGGAGGGACTATTGAGCCGACAAACTATGAAGTCTACAACTCTCCTAAATTTAAAGCAGACTACAGATTCAGCACCGACATCTACTGGAGAGCCCTTGCCGAAACTACTAAAGAAATCAGTTTAAGTAACGGCGGCCAACTAGCCACCGGCGCAACCAAACAGCTGAACGCTGCTGTCCGGACCCAAACAGGGGACGGCAACTTTGGCCCTGAAACCAACGTCAACACGGGAAGCGGCGGCCAGACGACCTGGACGTCGTCCAACCCGGCGGTTGCTGCGGTGAGTCCCTCCGGGATGGTGAGCGCAGCAGGCAAAGGAACAACGACGATCACGGTCTTATGGGTGAAAGACGGATTTCAGTTGACCACCAGCACTACCGTCACGGTTGGAGAGGATCCCGGAAACGGGGGGAATCCCCCCGGCGGGGGCGAGCCTATCGGCAGCTGTACGTATACCGTAAGCAGTCCTGCAAGGGGGACGGTTTCCTCGGGGTCTGCACTGGAGCCTAACGCAAGCGGAGTGCTGAAGGCCGACAGCCGAGGGACCGAGCAATTCGACGTCCTGAGAGGGATTCCAACCTCCGAAAGCCTCTACGCCAACGTGCTCGGCAAAAGTTATCTTTTCCAAAACAAATGGGTTAACATGACGGGAACCGTCACCTATACCGTTCCCGTAAGCAAAACGTACCATAAAACATGGACCATCCCCGGCGAACCGGGGAAGGAACCGGATGATCCCGGCAAACCGCCGGAGCCTCAGGAATCGACAGAACAGGTCGAGCAGACGGTCACCATCAAACGGGATTACAGCTATTGGATCATCGATCATCTGGAGATTTACAAATTGGCCGATGCGTCAGTAGCCAATTATGCGCTTGGCGGTTACGGAGGATCGGTCACGTTAAGTCCGTCTGGTTATACCGCCCCGGCGGTAACCACACAACATGATTCCAGCGTGGACGCTCATGGCCATCCAGCTTCCTGCAGTGCGATTGATCTGGGAACCGAGGAGGTATCCGGTGGGGAGAGCGAGCCGCCTACTCCGCAAGAAGGCGCGTTGTTCCAATCTCAAGCCGAATCGAGCATCCAGCAGATTGAAGTTAAGAATGACCAGGTTGTTTTTAACGGCGCAACGATTATGAACAATGCCCGGCCGAGCCCATCAGCTCCCACCCCCGGCGCTATTCCCCAGCCGGGGCAAATCAGCCAGAATGTGCTGTATCGATCGGGCTTGACGGTCAGTAAGAGCGTGACCAACCGATCCGGTAACCCCACCACCGGCACCCTGCGCTACAGCCTTCTCCCCGGAAACATCAATGGAGGATCGGACAAAACCTTCCCCATCACCGGGATGAACAGCGTTACGGTTCACACACCCGTAGTGATGTATCCAGGGATTTCGGATGACCAGGCGCACAACCAGCGGATTACGCCAAATGCCTCCCGTGCGGCGCTGATTCTAGACCGGCCGTTTACGGTGAAGTTGCCGACGAGCGGCCAGCATCAGCAAGCTCCCGGCTATGGCAACCGGGATTACGGCAAATATACGGCGAACAAGCAGGTACTGTTTCCGTTCGACGTTTGGAACTCAGGCAGGAGCCAGTATATCCAGGCCCATACATGGATCGATATTCCGGTCGGGCAAGAGCAGGTCACCTTTCAAATGCCAATCTGGGTCGATGAAGGCAACTATACGGTTTGGTTCCGGTCTATAGCCGAAAATGCACCCTCCGGCTTCAGCGGACAGACAGCCGCCAATTTAGATTTGACCCACCATGCGGCCATGAACAGCCTGGACGTTGAGGTTATTGGCCGGCTATACGATTTCCGGGTCACAGATATTACCGATTACAACTGGGAAAAAGTCTTCCGCACCGAAATCGACAAGCTGATGTCCTCCGGCGCGGCCTATTGGGTGGGTCTAAGAGGGATTGACGGTGAACCGCGCGGCAATATTTCCCCGTTCAAGCTGCCGGTTCATCCGGGCAGTCACCCGGATTCAGCCTACCGCAATGTAGCGGTTAAAACGGGATATACCTTCCGGTTTGATTTGAAAACGAAAGGCAATATGTTCTCTGCTCAGGACAGCATCCGGATTACGCCGTCCTTTGATTACGTGAGCACTGACGGCAGCGTACGGTTTCCGGTGGATCTTTATTACCACAGCGGGGATCAGCATTTCATCCGGATTGGTTCAAAGGAAGACGAGGTCAGCCGGGGCGTTGTTTTAAACGAGCCGATGAGGAATGTGCCGGATACAGAACTCGTCGATACGGCTTTATACCATTATGACCACGATTATACGTTCGGCCAAATCTCCGGACTGAGCAGGGAGGCTTTTGTCACGCGGTTTATCGGCGTGTTCGCCAAACGTCCTGTTAGCGAAGGAACATATCATGGGCTTGAGTTAACGGAAGGACTGCGTACGTTGGCAGGTCCTAAGAGCGCTGTTCCTTCTTCGGTTGCTCCGCAGCGGGCGCTAGCGGCTGTACAGAAGTGGTACGGCGAGTACAGCCTTCCGGCCGGGGTTTATGTCGCCAAGCAAGGGACCAATCTGGCGGAGTACGGAAGAACTCACGCCGGGATTTCGGAGCATGCGGATATTTTTCTGAACAACGGCTACATCATCGTCCATTTCGATATTCAGAGCCTCGCGGCAGGGCAGCCCCGATTAAAATATCTGCAGACCCCGCTCATGAACCAATGGCGGCTTGAAGGCTTTGAAGAGCAAGCTTTGGATGCGGAGGGGCATATCTTTAAGCTGAAGGATGGGGACGTGATCTTCTACGATGCCCGTCTGTCCAGCCGGGATGATTTCCAGTCCACCGTAACTCATTAACGGATTTGTGATTCAAGCCTTGAACCAGATGGCACCACAATAGTATAGCAACAGCTGCAACAGCACCCCCACAGCACGACAACAGAAACACAACAGAAACAACAGCAGCACGACAGCCGCACCAGATAGACACAGCACAACAATAGCAAATAAACAAGAAACAGCCCTCATTCCTTTTCAGGAATGAGGGCTGTTTCTTCTGAAGGCATAGCCGAAATTCCCAGCTGAGGGGTTAGCCGTTTATTCGTAAGCAGTATGGCTGCATCAGCTGCCATGCTGCTTGCCAATCTTAACGTGCTGCCAGATAACGTTTGTTGACTTCGTCCCAGTTAATCACATTCCAGAACGCGGCGATATAATCTGGACGTTTATTTTGATATTTCAAATAATAAGCGTGCTCCCAAACGTCGAGACCAAGGATCGGTGTCAGGCCTTCCATCAGCGGATTATCCTGGTTGGGTGTGCTGGTTACGGCCAGTTTGCCGTCTTTACCGACTACGAGCCAAGCCCAGCCGCTGCCGAAACGGGTGGTTGCTGCTTTAGTGAATTCTTCCTTGAATTTATCGAAGCCGCCCAAATCGCTGTCGATGGCTGAAGCAACCTCACCGGAAGGTGCGCCTCCTCCGTTTGGACCGATTACCTCCCAGAACAAGCTGTGGTTGGCATGACCGCCGCCGTTGTTACGGACAGCTGTGCGGATATTTTCGGGAACTGCGCCAAGGTTAGAGATCAGATCCTCAACACTTTTGTTTTGCAAATCCGGAGCGCTTTCCAGCGCGTTGTTCAAGTTGGTTACGTACGTATTGTGATGGCGGTCGTGGTGAATGTTCATGGTTTGCTCATCGATATGAGGTTCCAGTGCGTTTGCAGGATACGGCAGAGCCGGTAATTCATGAGCCATTTCGAATACCTCCCGGGCATTGAATTAGATTGTATGGCCAAACCCCTTAGAATAGGGAAAAGGCCTTCATTATATTACCCGAATATGGCAATTTCCAAACAGCAGTAAGACGTATTTACCATAATTCTTCCAAAATAATGAGAAAAAATTAAATGTAGGAGCCAAAAAATGAAGTGGAAATTTACGGGATAGGGAGAGTCGGCCGCATAAGAGAAGGGAGCTGTTAAACGAAACCTCCATATACAAGCGGCTATTAAAAACGGGGCTAATTCAGGGGTTCGTCATCTGCAAATTAATAGAATGTAAAAATATTAATTTTCTATAGTTTCCCTATTTAACACAAGGTTAATTATCACACAAAATGTAAGCGTTTAATATAAAGCGCTTTCAGAAGAAAATGCGTGTAATCGCGAGATAATTGTGGTTTAATTACTAGTGAAACCGATATTTATCGGTTTTTGTCAGGATTTCCGGACATTGATTTATGTAAAACCCGTCCTGTATTTTTACATAAGTCTATCATCATGCAGAAGAAGAGGGAGATTACAAGCATGCGGGTTCGTTCCTTTCAATTGAGTGATGCTACTCATGTAACAGAACTTTTGCAGGTGTCGTTGTCTGAAGAGTGTTACGAAGATACCAGACGAGCTTTTGCAAGACAGCTTTCTTTTGATTCCGAACTGATAATGGTTATGGAAGAGGAAGCTGGGATTATCGGTGTCTTGATCGGCACGATTGATCAGAACCTGGGCTGTATTTACCGGGTTGCCGTTCATCCTGAGCATCGCCGCCGCGGTGTCGGCAAAGCGCTTGTACAAGCCATGGAGCAGCGTTTCCAGCAGCGCAACGTAAATAACATTGTGGTTGCCGGTGACGAGCATAACAAAGCTGCCATGCCGCTGTATGAAGCGATGGGCTATGCGGGCCGTATGCTTGAAGCTTTTCAGAAGCTGAGCATTGCCGCCGTACATTCTTTGTCTTAGATACAGAAGCATAAAGCTATAGAACTTAACCTGTTTTTTCTTCCGTTATAGCATATCTTCCATCCGTTGCAATCGGTGTGGAGATATGCTTTTCTATTATTATGGACTTTATGAACAAATCAAGAGGTGATTGCTTTGAACCGGCAAAATCCCCAAATTCAATTGAATAAGAAAAGCGATTCTGCGGACTGGGGATGGCTGAAAGAGGAGATCAAATCGGCAGCCTTTGAGCTGGGGATTGACGGGATCGGATTTACGACGGCCGATCCGTTTTTGTCTTTGAAGCCGATTCTGGAGGAGATTCGCGAGAAAGGATACGAGTCCGGATTTGAGGAGAAAGACATCGATAAGCGGATAGATCCCAAGCTGACTATGGCTGAAGCCGAGTCTATTATAGCAATTGCAGTGGCTTACCCATCCAAAATGATCAATCCGCCGAAATCCGAGCCCGGCAAAACGAGGGGCATTTTGGCCAGATCGGCATGGGGCAGAGATTACCACACGGTGCTGCGTGAAGCGATGGATAAGCTGGCTGATTTTATTAGAGAACGCGTTCCGGATGTTCGGATCGAAAGCATGGTCGATACGGGTGTGCTGAATGACAGGGCGGTCGCCCAGCGGGCCGGAATTGGTTTTAGCGGGAAAAACGGCCTCATCATCTCCCCGACCTGGGGCTCCTGGATTTATCTGGGCGAGATGATTACGAATCTGCCCTTTGAGCCTGATCCTCCTTTACTGGAGGACTGCGGGGAGTGCACCAAATGTCTGGACGCCTGTCCAACAGGCGCGCTGCTTGGCGACGGGATGCTTAACGCTCAGCGCTGCGTTTCTTTCCTGACCCAGACCAAAGGGTTCCTCAGTGATGAATTTATGCGCAAGATCGGCAATCGCTTGTACGGCTGCGATACGTGCCAGATGGTCTGCCCGAAGAACCGGGGAAAACATTGGGATCACCGGCCTGAGCTTCAGCCGGATCCCGAAATTGCCAAACCGCTTCTGCTGCCGCTGCTGGATATCAGCAACCGGGACTTCAAAGAGCGGTTTGGATCAAGCGCCGCTGCTTGGCGAGGCAAGAAACCGATCCAGCGAAATGCGGTAATTGCGCTCGGCAACTTCAAAGACCGCGCTTCCCTGCCGAAATTAATAGAAGTGCTGCTTCGTGATCCGAGACCGGAGCTGCGGGGAACGGCAGCATGGGCGATCAGCCGGATTGGAGGAGAAGAAGCCATTCAAGCAATCAATGAGGCGCTGGAAAGCGAACGGGATGAAATGGTTTTAACCTATATAAAAGAAGCGCAGATGCAAACGCAAGGACAACTGCAAGATCAAACGCAAGGACAACCGCAAGATCCAACGCAAAATCAAACCCAGGATCAAACACAAGGTCAACCGAGCGATGAGGGGGTCTTGGATGAAGTGTTTTTTTACGAGGAAATGTCCTCACCCATCGGCCCTTTAACTTTGGTCAAAAGCTCGAAAGGCTTATGTCTGATCGAGTTTGGCGAAGTTGAGGCTACCCTGGAGATGACGCTGAAATGGGCATCGAAACAGCACCCGGAAGCAAAGCTGGTTCGCTCTTTCGATGAGCTTCAGGAGACTGTAGAGCAGCTGAAGGGTTATTTTTCCGGGGAACGGACAGACTTTGCTCTGAAGCTCGATATGAGGGGAACGCCGTTTCAACTGAAAGTATGGCAAGCGCTGCTGGCTGTTCCGTACGGGCAGACGGCCTCTTACAAGGAAATTGCCGAGCAAATCGGACAACCTAAGGCGGTTCGCGCCGTGGGTGGAGCCAACAATCGGAACCCGCTGCCTGTTGTCGTGCCCTGCCACCGCGTTATTGGTGCTAAAGGGGCCATGACCGGATATGCCGGGGGGCTTGAGATCAAGGAAAGCCTGCTCGCTTTGGAGCGGCAGAGGAACAAGGCATGAAGTACGTCACGATCGAAGATATAGAGCCAGGCCAAATTTTGGGCAAAACGGTTTATACCGCCAACGGAACAGTGCTGCTATCTGCCGGGATGCAGCTTACGGTCTACATGATCAGCACATTGAAACGGATTGGCGTGACCGTGTTATATATCGAGGATCAGCTGTTTGAGGATGTGGAGCTTGAAGAGGAAGTGGTCAGCCCCAAGCTTAAGCAGGCTATTTTCAGGGAGATGTATGAGCTCTCTCAATCTTTGAAATCCGGCAAGGATTTTAACACAGCGTCGATTGCTACAAACGTGGATATGCTGCTGAACAGCGTTCTGGAAAATAAGGATGTTGCGCTGCATCTCGCTGAAATCCGCACTGCGGACAACGCGGAGTACATTCATGCGCTTAACGTCTGCCTGATTTCCTCCATGATTGGCATCAATATGAAGCTGAATCCGTCCCAGTTAAAGGAACTGGCCATCGGTGCCCTGCTGCACGATATAGGCAAGGCGGTGCCGGAGTCCAGAGTGCCTTTGGAAAAAGGGAAGGAGCATCATACCTGGCGGGGTTATGAGATGCTCCGACAGAAGAGGGAATGGAGCCTGCTTGTGGCCCACATTGCCCTGCAGCATCATGAACAGCTGAACGGAAGCGGCGAGCCCCGTGGCATAACCGGGGATGCTATTCACCAGTATGCCAAAATCGTCGCGGTAGCCAATACCTACGATAACCGGATCAGCGGGAATCCGCTAACGGGCATCCCGCCAATGCTTCCACACGAGGCCTGCGAACAGCTCATGGCCGCTTCCGAGCGGGAGCTGGACCGGGATATTCTGGTGGAGTTTATGCGGATCGTATCGATTTATCCCAACGGTACTTCGGTTCGGCTATCCACGAAAGAGACAGGTGTCGTCGTCAGGCAGCACCGCGGTCTGCCAGGCCGTCCCGTCATCCGTATCGTGCGCAAAACCGACGAAGATTTGGAGATCAAGGAAGTAGATCTGTCCAGCGAAACGACGGTATTTATTGAAGCGGTTCTGTCGTAAATTGCATTTGCTACTGCCGGACAAAGAATGCTATTATAAAATCTAGTGCTCAGCACAATTAAGAATTGATATTACAGGGGTGGCTTAACCAATGTGGGATTATATTATTCCGATTATTACACTGATTGTCGGCCTTGTCGGCGGATTCGCCATTGGCGTATTTTACCTGCGTAGACAATTGACGAAGATGCAAAGTGATCCGCAAATGCTGCAGCAGATGGCCAAGCAAATGGGCTACAATTTGAACGGCAAGCAGATGCAGCGCGCACAGCAAATGATGAAGAACCAGCCTATGCCGAAGCCTGGAGCAGGCCGGAAGAAAAGATAAATAGACAAGCTCGGCTGTTAACTGGAAAGCTGGGCATAAGGGGGCAAGAACGATGGCAGGCGTTAAAGACTATTTGAATACACAAGTCGGGAAGAATCGGGAGCAGATCGAGCATCATATCCGCGAAATTCTGAAACTGGTAGGCGAAGATGTGGAGCGCGAGGGCCTTCTGGATACCCCGGCTCGTGTAACCCGGATGTATGAAGAGATTTTTGCAGGATACGAGGTGGATCCCCGCGATGTACTAGGTGTTACGTTCGAGGAGAACCACGAAGAACTCGTTATTGTCAAAGACATCGTATATTACAGCCAATGCGAGCACCACATGGCGCCTTTCTTCGGAAAAGTGCATATCGGATACATCCCGAGCGGCCGTATCGCCGGACTCAGCAAGCTGGCTCGCCTGGTTGAAGCGGTTACGCGCCGTCTGCAGGTTCAAGAGCGTATTACTTCGCAGATTGCCGACCTGATGGATGAGGTGCTGAAGCCTCAAGGCGTTATGGTTGTCGTCGAAGGTGAACATTTGTGCATGTGTTCCCGGGGCGTCAAGAAGCCGGGCAGCAAAACGGTTACCTCCGCGGTGCGCGGTACTTTCCGCACGGATTCCGCATCCCGTTCGGAGTTTTTGTCCCTGATCAAGGGCTAATCCGTTACGAAGCGGATCAAGAAGGTCTTGCCTAATCAGGCAGGGCCTTTTTGTGTGGAGATCGAGAGTAACGGAGAGAAGCAGAGTGAGAGCAAAGGAGAGAAGGAGAGTGAGCAAAATGGAATTGACCGGCGGCGGCAATTCTTCCGGCACTTCGGGCGAAAAGTTCGCCAAGCAGGCTCTGACGATTGTGGAAGCCCCGCTTCAGGCAGGTGAGGATATTCTGGATCCGTTTGCGCGGGAGGAATATTATTGTAAAAAAGTTGGCGAAGGCTCACCGCCTCTGCTGCACATCTGGCGTCACCCGCAGGCGATGGTGCTGGGCCTGCGGGACCGCCGGCTGCCGGGGGCACCGGCAGCGATGGAGCGGCTGCGGAGCGAAGGCTGGTCGGTCTGTGTCAGACCGTCCGGCGGCGCAGCCGTAGTGCTGCATCCGGGGGTGGTGAATGTGTCGCTGATTCTCCCGCATCAGCCGGGAGAACTGAACATTCACCGTGATTTTGCCCGGATGGCCGGGTTTATCAGCGGCGCCGTGCAGCCGTGGTCGGGGGACGCGGTCGCCGGCGAGATCGCCGGCGCCTTCTGTCCCGGCGACTACGACATCAGCATCGGCGGCCGGAAGTTTTGCGGGATCGCCCAGCGCCGGCAGCTGAAGGCGTACATCCTGACCGCTTTCGTGATCGTAAGCGGCAACGGGGATGAAATGGCGGGGTTTGTCCGCCATTTCTATGAAGAAGCCTCCGCCGGCCGGCAGGAAGGCTTCCCGGTAGTGACAGGCGGCACAATGGCCAGCCTGCAGGAATTGGCCGGCGTGCCTTCCGCCGAAGCGTTTATCGCTTCGCTGAAGCAAACGGCGCTGCGGGAGTTCGGCGCGGTTGATGCCGCCGATGCTGCTGCATCAGCGGCATCAGCAGCATCGGCGGCATCAGTGGCGCCAGCGGCGTCAGCGTCGGAAGCCGCTGCAGGATCGGCGGCTGTCGGCACCGGCGTACCGGCCGGCTTCGAGGTGCCGGCCGATACGCTGGAGCAGCTAAAAGCCACCATGCGCAGCCGGTACGACGGCTGATCAAGGCTGGCAAGAGCACAGCCCCAGAAATCAGAAAGCCCATGACCTCTGTTCCCAGAGAGCATGGGCTTAAATCCGTTTCCGGGCTTTTCAAACGTAAGCCGCCTGTTTCCGCCGGTTTGTCGGTTTGTCGTTACGCCAAAATGGCAGATCTGGACGACTCCCTTAAAAAGGCTGCCACTGAAGCTGGCGGGCGTGCTTGAAGCGTTCAAGCACCGCAGGCCAATAAACGACGTTCCACCAGTCCTTGATGTAATCGGCGCGTTTGTTTTGATGCTTGAGATAGTAGGAATGCTCCCATACGTCGATCGGCAGCAGCGGAACAACATCCCACTGGGACAGGTTCTGGTGTTTCTCGGCCTGCAGAATTTCCAGCCGGCGGGCGCGAGGGCTCCAGACCAGAATCGCCCAGCCGCCGCCCTCAACCTTCTCCGCGGCTTTGGAGAACTGCGCGTGGAAGGCTTCAAAGCTGCCGAAGTCGCGGTTGATCTGCTCGGCCAGCGCTCCGCTTGGTCTTCCTCCGCCCTTCGGATTCATCGTATCCCAGTAGATGGTATGCAGATAATGCCCGGCCCCGTTAAAGGCCAGCTCGCGCTCCCAATGTTTGACGAGATCGAAGTTGCCGGTTGCGCGGGCTTCCTGCAGCTTTTTCTCAGCTTTATTCAGATCTTCTACATAAGTTAAATGGTGTTTGTCATGATGAATGCGAACTGTTGCCTCATCGATATGAGGCTCAAGCGCGTTATACGGATAAGGCAGCGGCGGAAGCCGGTGACCGCCAATCGGCACGGCGCCGTCCTTAACGCGTTGACCTGGGGACAAGGCTGCTTCTGCCGATGCCTGCTCTTGAGCCTCGCGTGTGAGCTGCTGATCCAGCTTGCGCGAGTAGAACTCATTTCTTGGGTTAGGCTGCAGATGGTAAGGGTCCGAGGCAGGTGGAACCTGGGAGGCCGCCTGGGAGATCAACCCCGGCTGGTTGAGCGTCTCCAGAACGGCCAGGAAATACTCGGATTCCCGGATGATATGCAGCAGAACCACTTTGGCCAGCGGCACGCTCTGTACCGCCTGGGATTGCTCCAGAATCGCATCCAGCTGACGAATCCATTCCTGAGACTGGCGGAAAGCTGCGGCGAGCAGGCGTTCCGTCTGCTTGACCAGCTCCTCGTTAGGCTGACTCTTCTGGGGAGCGGACAGCGCGTACTGCAGGAGCGAATCAGCGGCGGATTCCGTGTCACCGAACACCTTGGCCCAGTCGTCCAGCAGCTTGACATAGACGGGCTCCAGAGACGGGACGATCGCTTTTATAACATCAACATGCTCTTTCTCCTGCTGCTTCCAGAACCGGATCTCCTCCAGCACACGGATCGGCAGATAAGGGCCATAAACGAATAACATGGATATAAAAACCCCTTCCGGCATATATTCTTATTCCAGAATTATGCGAAGAAGGGGTTGACCCATGCCTTTTTAAAGGTTAATTGTTAGCGGGTTGATCAAGTGAGGCGTTTACCTGCCCCAGGAAGGTGGACACCCGGCGCAAATATTCCCGGGAATGCTCGCGGAAGATCAGCTCATGGTGCGCCCCCTGCACAATCCAGACGCCGGAAATCGGGTTGGTTTGGTTGGCGGCAAGCTTTTCCGCAATGGGATAAGGGGCTTTCTCATCCTCAGTACCGTGAATGAAGTAGATCGGGAAAGGATAATCCTCTTTCTTCACTTCTGGGTAAGGAATTTGCCTCAGGCTTGTGCCGTTCAGAACCGGGAGCAGCATCTCCAAAATTTCCAGTGAAGGATGCTCCGGCAGCGGCAGGTGCTGCTTCAGATTGTGATACAGCGTATCCGGTTCAAGCAGGAATGTGCTGTCCAGAATCATGGCGTTCACGTCATGCGTTTGGAGCCCGGCCTGGAGAGCCGTACCTGCTCCCATCGAAAATCCCCAGACAATGATTTCTTTAGCGCCTTTCTGCTTCACGTACTGAATGGCGCCAAGCAGCTGCTGCGCTTCTTTCTTGCCTCCTGTAGCCACTTCCTTGCTGTTCTGCGCGGCAAAACCGTAATCAAACATCAGCACATTGAAGTTAAGCTGGTGAGCAAAGTGGGCCAGATCGTACATCGGAATCCAGGATTCCTCACGGTTGGCGCCATACCCGTGGCTGAATACAATCGTTTTGTTGGAGCCGGCAGCTGGAATGTACCATCCGTGTATCGTACGGCTGTTGTCGAGCGCCTGAAAGTCTACGTCTTCGTAGGCCATGCTTTTGGCCAGCTTCGGATTGGAATACAGCGGCGCAACCGTCGGATTGGACAGCACCCAGGCAATAAATCCGTGCAGGACGATAAAGCAGAAGATAAAGAAAAAGAGTATGGACAATCCCAAAGCGATCAGGACATGTTTAAGTTTTATGAATTTGGCTGGAATCCAGGGGCCCATTTCCGTACCGGGACGAGAATCGATCTCCGGCCCGCGGCGGGTGGAATCTCTTCGGTCTGCAGTTTTGTTCATGGAGTCCCTCCTTGTGATGCAGGTGTTCAGGTGCATAGATGTATAGATATATAGGCGTACCGTCGAAGCGGAATTTGTCGAATAAAAGCGCTTTATGCTTTTTAATATTAGTAATCGTAAGCGTGGGGCGTCTTAAAGTCAATGCCAAACCGGCATTTGCCAGGATATATGAGTTATAGACGGATTTGCCGGCAGCGTTTATAATTTATGTAACCATGTTTCATAGTGTGAAACGAAGAGGTGTTGGAAGATGGAAGACCGGAAACTAACGGTGCGCGCTGTTGAACGGGCGCTTGATATATTAATGTGTTTTACCCAATCGGACGAGATGGGGCTGACTGAAATTGCTGCAGCGATTTCCCTGCATAAAAGTACGGTGCATCGTCTGCTGACTACCCTCGAAGAACGGGGGTTTGTGATCCGTGACAAGGCGACGGAGAAATACCGGCTGGGTATGAAGATTTGGGAACTGTCGGCCCATTTGACCCATAATGACGATCCTGCTGTACTGCTGCTCCCGGGTATGGAGAAGCTGAGAGACACGCTTGGTGAGACCGTCAGCTTATATTTGCGGGATGGCAGCGACCGTTTGCGGATTCAGGCCGTACAAAGCAATCAGGCGATTCGGCGCGTGGCTCCGGTGGGCGCAAGGCTGCCGCTTTATGTCGGGGCGTCCAGCAAGGTGCTTGTAGCTTTTGAAGAAGATGCTTTTATTGATGCTCTGTTAAGCAGTCCGGATTGGCCGGTGTCCGTGGATCGGGACCAGTACCGTGCCCAGCTGGAGCAGATCCGGAAGCAGGGATATGCTACCAGCTATGAAGAAAGGGAGCCGGGGGCTTCCGCGGTCGCTGCGCCGATCTTCGGGCGTTCCGGTCAGCTGGCCGCAGCCCTTTCTGTTTCGGGTCCGGTCAGCAGGCTGAACCGGGACAATTTGGAGGAGCTTGGTCCGGTATTGGCAGAAGCTGCACGGGAGATGGGGTACATGCTGCCTTAAACGACAAAAGCGCAAAGACGGCATCAGGTCGATTGGACCGTGCCGTCTTTGTGCTTTTATTTAGATATGGGTTTATTGCCCATCAGGCTTAGCTTCTTTAATCCAATTAGCGATGTCCTGAAGGATGGCCTCGGATACGTGGGAAGGGAGCATATATTCATCACCTGTCGAGAGGGTATTGGTTTCGGCCAGCAGATGATTAACCTTTGGATAAGATTTAAATACGACGTCCCGATGATCGGCAAGGGCGGTCTGCCAGCCTTTGAACTCGCTCATTGGCACCTGCCAGTCGTTCTCGCCCTGCAGAATGAGCATCGGCCCGGTCTGCTCTTTGGCTAACTCGGTCGGTACATAATCCCTTTGCTCATACCACCAGTAAGCCGGAGGAATGGGGAAGCTTTCCGGCAGGTGATCGACGGAATATTGCGGGTCGTTCACAAGACCGGCGATTTGTTTCCAGACGGCTGCCTGCTGTTCGTAAGGGGCAGTATCCAGGCCCAGCGACTCGATACGTTGCTTCAGCTCCTCCTGCTGGAGAACGGCCACATCGATAAAGCTGGAGCTTGGCGCGGAGAGCAGAATGGTCCCCGCAATCTGATGGCTGCCAGAATCGGCTGCTTTGATCAGCGGCATGGCGAAGCCGCCCTGGCTGTGTCCGGCCACATAAATCCGGCTGCTGTCGATCTCCGGTACAGAGGCAAGCAGCTGCACGGCTTTGAGGGCATCGTCCACGGACTCGTCTTTTAAGGTGAAGTTCGGTTTAGCGGCAACCTTGAAAGTATGCTCATACGTAACCTTGTCATATCTGAGTGTGGCGATGCCTTGGGCTGCAAGCCCCACAGCCAGATCACGGAAGGGTTTGGCTCCATAAGCACTGGAATCGAGATCCTGTGGTCCCGAGCCGTGCACGAGCACGACTGCCGGATAGGGGCCTTCGCTGCTGCTGCCAGTCGGCAGAGTCAGGACGCCGGGGAGGGCATATTCTCCGCTGCCGATCGTCACCTCTTGCTCCGTATAGCTGGCGGCGTCGTCATATGGCGCCTTCTGATAGGTATCCGGCGTTTCGGTCGCCAGATACAGATCGTCCACTTGACCTGCAGGGTTCAGCCGGATGGTCACGGTAAAAGGTGCCACGGCCGCCTGAACCCTGTAAACCACGTTTTGATGCACGGCATTTGCCGTCTGCGATTTAAGCATGACGGCACCAGCTTTGCCGTATATCTGCTCATAATTGCTCCATAAGGACTGGAACTGTTCGGGGGATACGGCTTGCTGCAGAGCCGGACTGGCGAGCTGATAAGCCTCTTGACCCGAGCCTGCGGAGAGCAGGTGCATAAACTGGTCCGCAGCTTTCGTTGCTGAAGAAGCCTCCGTTCCGTCTGCAGAACCTGCTGCATTTCCTGTCCCCATGTTTCCTTTTAATCCAAATATATCACGCACCCAGCTTTCGGACACCCTCGTTTGGCCATTTCGGAATCCGGCAGGACCTGACTGGCTGTAGGTGATCTGCTTCCCGTTGAAGCTAGCTTCACCCGATGCGGGGAACAGCACCAGGCTTTGGCCGCCAAGGGTTAAGGTTACACTTTTGTTCGCGGGATTCCAGTCAACTTGAATGCTGAGGGATCCCGCAATATCCCGTACCGGCTTCAATTCGGGTTTAGGATAGGTGCTCTCGGAAGCGGGGGTGTTCTGACCGGCTTCGGCTGCCTGCGCCTCGGTCAATCCTGCGGCAGGCAGGATAAGACCTAAAGCTAGGGCGGCAGCGGATGCTTTTTTCGATAACAACTCATTCATCATGACAAGATTCCTCCAATTCACGGATAAGGATTTAGAGAATTTCAGCGCTCACTAGGAAGTAAAAACAAGCAGCAGGGCAATGATGACGAACGGGGCAAGCACAAACACCCAGGCCAGCGGCCGCGCGAAGTTGACGGTCCAGCCGATGCCGACTCTTTTTTCGATAAACAGGGAAGGGTCATTCGGGTTGTAATATGTGCTGCCTCCAAGCTTCCAATGCCGGTCGTCGTCGACGGGAACCGCTGTAGGGTTGCCCCCAGCTCCGGATTTCCGGGCGAGCCGGGTTCCGCTTTGTCCGGTGGAGAAGGACAGCCAGATCGAGCCGGCTATGATCAGGATAGGGACGGCAAGGGCGACGGGGAAGATCCATTTCGGGTCAATGGAGTAGATCATCGTCAGCTGCATGAAGAAGAACAGCATCACCAGCAGGAGGCTCATTGCAAAATTAAAGACAGACCAGCGGCGGCGGAAGGCTGCGTTCGTCCGGGACGATTCCTGCGGATCGGCCGGGTTCAGCTGCTGCTTGGATTTGTAAATAATAAAGTTAATGAACAGAAGCAGGCCGGTCATAAAGAGCTGAAGCAGGTTGGGCAGCAGCAGGAGGCGGATGGATTTGTCTTCCATGCGATCCACGTTACCGTTTAGGTCATAATGCATCGGGATTTGCTCCGGTATCCGGTCGTATTGAGCGAGAGCGAACACCGCGCATGCGATAATGACCGCCAGGTGGATCAGGTACCATTTGCCGGACATGACCAGCCGCTGCTTGCGGAAAGAGGTGTCCAGAGACAGCGCTGTTTTACCCGGTGCGGGGGCTGCGGGCAGTGAGGCCTTTAAAGCTTTCATTTTGCCGTAAAAATACAGATGCAGCGCAAAAGTGCCGATCAGTAGGACGATTGCAAAACCCGCAATGGCGATTCCTAATGTGTTCCCGTTCATCTGAATGGCAGCAACCCCGAAGGCGATACCTAAAATCAGGCAAAATGCCGTACTCAGCAGAGCATAACGTTTACGCATGTCCGCGACAGGCGTACTGTTCCATACCTCCTCGCTGATGGTAATGCCGAAGCTGATCGTCCTCCGGGTTAAATAAGGAAGCGCGATCTGGAGCAGGGAGATCGGGATGAAGATCAGGCAGAACAAAGCGACGTTAATGGTGTTCATGGCGTAGGCTCCTTTCCTGGTGGGGCAGATGAAATTTGTTCATACAGCTGCCGGGCCTGGTGGAGCAGATCGTCCAGATTCATCCCCCGCAGAATAGACTCGGCGATAATCGGCCGCAGCTGCTCCTGCTGTTTGGTCATAAATTCAGGCGTTAAGCCCGGCAGACCGTCCGGTTGAACGACAACGCCTTTTTGCCGGTGGATCTGGATATACCCCTCCTGCTTGAGCAGGGTGTAGGCTTTATTGACGGTGTGCAGATTGACCCCAATATCCGACGCGAGATGGCGCACGGAAGGAAGGGCCTCGCCGGGCTTCAGCCTGCCGCCTGCAATACCTTCGATAATTTGGTTCATGAGCTGTGTATAAATGGGGACATCAGACTGCATGTCGAGCTGAATGATCATGGCGGGAATCACCGTCCTTTTTGTTTTAACTGTTATACTACAAATATAACAGTTAAAACAAAGGGAGTAAAGGGGGGGAGTTATCAATTTGAGGATAAGGCACGCTAAGAAAAAGATAAGAAAAAAGAGAACCCAGTGAATTATGCGGGGTTAAACAAAACAAGGCCTTCCGCCGCAGGGAAACATCCCAAACGGCCGAAGGCCTTGTTGATTAACGATGATTAAACGCCTACTTGAATCATTTGGCGCAGCACCGTTTGCAGGATGCCGCCGTTGTGGTAATAATCCACATCCACCATGCTGTCCAGACGAGCGGTAACCGGGAACTCGAACTGGGTACCGTCGGTGCGGGTTGCAACGACAGTCAGGACTTGACCTGGTTTCACGTCATTGCTCAGACCGAGAATATCAAACGATTCGGTTCCGTCAATGCCGAGGCTCTTCCAGCTGTTTCCTTCCTGGAACTGAAGCGGAAGAACGCCCATACCGACCAGGTTGCTGCGGTGAATCCGTTCAAAGCTTTCAGCGATGACAGCTTTAACGCCCAGCAGGTAAGTACCTTTTGCTGCCCAGTCACGGGAGCTGCCTGTGCCGTATTCCTTGCCGGCGATAACCACCAGATTGTCGCCTTCGTTTTGATACTTCATGGACGCATCATAAATGGACATCACTTCGTCCGTCGGCAGATACTTCGTTACGCCGCCTTCAGTACCTGGAGCCACCTGGTTGCGGATCCGGATGTTGGCGAACGTACCGCGCATCATCACTTCATGATTACCGCGGCGGGAGCCGTAGGAGTTGAAATCCTTGCGGGCAACACCATGGTCGTTCAGATAAGTGCCGGCCGGGCTGGACGGCGAGATGTTGCCTGCTGGAGAGATATGATCCGTTGTTACGGAATCGCCGAGCAGAGCCAGCACGCGGGCTTTGCGGATTTCTCCGATATCCTTCAGTCCGTCCGCGATATGGTCAAAGAACGGCGGATTAGCGATATAAGTGGACTTCTCATCCCATTCGTACAGTTCGCCTTCCGGAACAGGAATGGAATTCCAGCGTTCGTTCTGCGTAAATACATTCTCGTATTTGCTGCGGAACATTTCCGGGCTGACGGACAGGCCGATCGCTTCTTTGATTTCCTGCGAAGAAGGCCAGATGTCTTTCAGATAAACTGGTTCGCCGGCCTGGTCATAACCAAGCGGTTCCGTCTGCAGATCGATGTTGACGGTTCCGGCCAGCGCATAAGCAACAACCAATGGAGGGGACGCCAGATAGTTGGCTTTCACCTGAGCGTGCACGCGGCCTTCAAAGTTCCGGTTACCGGACAGAACGGCAGCTACAGTCAGATCGTTGTCGGCGATAGCGGCGCTGACTTCGTCAGGCAGCGGGCCGGAGTTGCCGATACAAGTTGCGCAGCCATAACCCGCTACGTGGAAGCCAAGCTGCTCCAGCGGGCCGATCAGCCCGGCTTTCTCCAGATACTGCGTTACGACGAGGGAACCAGGCGTCAAGCTGCTTTTGACATAAGCCGGTTTGGTTAAGCCGCGTTCTACGGCTTTCTTCGCAAGCAGACCTGCGCCCAGCATAACGCTCGGGTTGGAGGTGTTCGTACAACTGGTGATCGCCGCGATGACAACGGCGCCGGTGCCTAGCAGGCTTTCACGTCCGTCCGGATGTTTGACCTGAACCTTCTCGACGATCTTCTCGTCGCTCAGGCCATAGCCGCCTTTGTCAACCGGAGTACGGATAATATCGTTAAAATTCTTCTTCATTTCAGTCAGCTCGATCCGGTCCTGTGGACGTTTTGGGCCGGCCAAGCTTGGCACTACCGAAGCCAGATCGAGTTCGATCAGATCAGTAAACTCAGGATCTGCGGTTTCGCTGGTGCGGAACATGCCTTGTGCTTTGTAATAAGCTTCGACAAGCGCAACCTGCTCATCGGTGCGTCCAGTGCTGCGAAGGTAATTCAGCGTTTCGCCGTCAACCGGGAAGAAGCCGACTGTAGCGCCATATTCCGGTGCCATGTTGGCAACTGTTGCCCGGTCAGCCAGACTGATGTTGGCAAGGCCTGGTCCGTAGAATTCTACGAATTTGCCGACGACGCCTTTCTTACGCAGCATTTGCGTTACAGTCAGCGCAAGGTCGGTTGCCGTTGCACCTTCAGCAAGACTGCCGGTTAATTTAAAGCCGATGACTTCAGGTGTTACGAAATAAAGCGGCTGACCAAGCATGCCGGCTTCGGCTTCGATACCGCCAACGCCCCAGCCGACAACACCAAGACCGTTGATCATGGTCGTATGGGAGTCCGTTCCGACCAGGGAGTCCGGGAATACAACGGTTTCGCCGTCGATCGTTTTGGTGGCTGCAACGGAAGCCAGGTATTCCAGGTTGACCTGGTGCACGATGCCCGTAGCTGGAGGAACGGCGCGGAAGTTATTAAACGCCGTTTGCGCCCAGCGCAGGAAGCGGTAACGTTCTTCGTTCCGTTCAAATTCAACATTCATGTTGTATTCGAGCGCTTCCGGTGTGCCGAAAGCGTCTACCATAACGGAGTGGTCGATAACGAGATCGACGGGAACGAGCGGATTGATCTGCTTCGGATCTCCTCCGGCTTTCTTAACCGTATCCCGCATTGCCGCAAGATCCACGACAACAGGTACGCCGGTAAAGTCCTGCAGGACGATACGAGCTGGAATAAACGGAATCTCTTTGTTATCATCGCGGCCTTCCGCCCAGCTGGCGATTTGCTTCACGTGTTCATCGGTAATGGCACGTCCGTCGAATTGACGGATAGCTGCTTCAAGCAGCACTTTAATGGAAAAAGGGAGTTTGGAAACGCTGCCTAAACCTTGCGCCTCCAAGGATTTCAAATCATAGTAACGGTAGGTTTTGCCCCCAACTTCCAGCTGGCGGAGGGCGGAGAACTGATCGTTCAATGGCATATGCTTTCCTCCTGAGTTTCATTCTGTGAAACGACATTTCAAAAATAATTCTAATTTAAGTATACTGCCTGGGCACAGGCTCGTAAAGGACTTTTTGCCGCTCATATTGCCTATTTTTCCTGCATATCTATTGAAATGGTGCAAGTTATTGATGCAAGAGAGCGGGAGGGGAATAAAGATGGCGGAAGAATGGAAGAATGTGCTGTCTACCTATATTTTGCAGCAAAATCAG
This sequence comes from Paenibacillus physcomitrellae, assembly GCF_002240225.1. NCBI lineage: Bacteria > Bacillati > Bacillota > Bacilli > Caryophanales > Paenibacillaceae > Paenibacillus > Paenibacillus physcomitrellae. The sequence goes on from NZ_CP022584.1 coordinate 3,816,726, forward strand.
GACGAAGTGGATTATCGGCCGCGGGGCGGCCCGACGGTTATTACCGATCTGGATTATTTGATGCGCCGGGGCGAACGTAAAGCCCGGATGGCCAGATGGTATGAAGAACGGGAGGCTTCCCCGCTCAGAAGCGAAACGAAAGCGAAGCTGGTCAGCGAACCGGTGGAAACGGCGGATGAAGTGGAGGTGGATCTGCAGCTGCACCGCAAAATTTATTACAACAAAGCCGGGGTTAAACACCGGGAGGAACGCCTTGATGAGCAGCGGCTGATTCTGGTCCGGAGCGGGGCAGATTGGGTGGTCGAAACGGTGACGCAGAAGGTGCCGGAGCGCAGTCCGGTATTGGCGGGAGCTTTTCCAGGCAGCGGGCTGCCCGGTGATCCTTCCGGAAAAATGGAGAAACGCGGCCCTTATCTGAACAGGGATGTGCTTGGAACGGGCGGCGTGCCGAAAGGGCCGATTTACCGCAGGGAAGATGCGGTAAAATATGCGGATGATTGGTGGGACGGCTTCAATCCGGAATTCGCCGGTTTCGAGGTGGACTGCACCAACTACATTTCGCAATGTCTCTTTGCAGGGGGAGCGCCAATAAACTATACTGGGAAAAGAGAATCGGGCTGGTGGTACAAAGGATATGTGGGCTCGCAGGAATCCTGGAGCTACAGTTGGGCAGTCGCGGGCAGCTTGGAGCGTTATTTGAGCACAAGCCGCTCCGCACTGCGCGCCGAACCTGTAGACCGCCCGGAGCAGCTGGAGCTCGGAGACGTGATTATTTACGACTGGGACGGCGACGGGGCTTACCAGCACAGCACGATTGTAACCGCCTTTGACGCCGGGGGCATGCCGCTCGTTAACGCGCATACGGTAAGCAGCCGGCACAGATATTGGGATTACAAGGATTCGTATGCCTGGACGGAGAAGACGAAATATCGTTTCTTTCACATTGCAGACCGGTTCTAACTTACACAAGAGACTGACAATAGATGAAGAGAGGTAAATCATGGGACAGGACAAAATGACCGTCGGCCTGGTGTACGGCGGCAAATCCGGAGAACACGAAGTATCGCTGCAAACGGCTTTCGCTGTCATGGGCGCATTTGATTACAACAAATATGAGATCATTCCTTTTTTTATTACGAAAAAGGGTGAATGGAGAGTAGGCGGACGCCTGTCGGCTCCGCTTGCCTCCCTTGACAAGCTGAAGCTGGAGCATGGAGCCGGGGATACCTCGGCAGCCGTACAGCTGCTGTTTAGCGGACTATCCGGAAGCGGCAAAGGATTGGATGTAGTCTTCCCGCTGCTGCACGGGACAAACGGAGAAGACGGAACGATCCAGGGGTTGTTCGAAATGGCGAACCTTCCTTATGTAGGTGCGGGAGTGCTGGCTTCAGCGGCCGGTATGGATAAAGTCGTCATGAAGAAATTGTTTGCCGACGCCGGACTTGATCAGTGCAAATATTGCTACTTTACATCGTCTTCCTGGGAGCGTAACAGCCATGAACATCTGCAGGCAGTAGAAGATGAGCTGGGTTATCCATGCTTCGTGAAACCGGCCAACCTGGGTTCAAGCGTAGGTATTTCCAAAGCGTCCAACCGTGAAGAGCTGATTCAGGCGATTCAGTATGCTTTCCGTTATGATCTTAAGGTAATTGTGGAAGAATTCGTGGACGCGCGGGAAATTGAAGTAGGCATCCTGGGCAATGAAGAGCCGCTGGCATCTGTACCGGGCGAAATTGTCTCTAGCAGCGAATATTACGATTACACCGCTAAATATCTGGACGGCAAATCGCAGATGATTATTCCGGCCGAACTGGATACGGAGCTTGCCGAGCGGGTGCGTGAGCTTGGAATCAAAGCGTTTAAGTCGATTGAAGGAAGTGGTCTGTGCCGGGCGGATTTCTTTGTCCGCAGAGATAACGGGGTTATCCTTATTAATGAAGTCAATACGATGCCGGGTTTTACACCTTTCAGCATGTATCCGCTGCTCTGGCGGGAAACCGGCGTTTCGTATGCTGCGCTGCTGGACCGTCTGCTGGGGCTCGCTATTGAACGGTTTGAGGCTCGTCAGAATCTGGAGTTCGAGAACGGCGTACAATAAGCGCACACCGGCTTTTCAAGAGAAAGGAAGTGGCGAATGGGTTTCCAAACCGAATTTAATTCTGTATGTAAATTCAAGAATGAACAAGAGTTTTATGAACTGCTGGAATACGGACGCTGTAAAATGACGAAGTCTGGCCTTCGGGTTTTCCCGACGGGCCAAAAAGTCATTGCCTACACGCCGGATAACCGGGCCGCGGCCATTGTCAAAATTACCGGCTGCATTGCGGAAATTAATTTCCAGGGCCAGGAGGTTACCGAGGTCGAGCTTCAGCTCATTCGTGAACTTACAGAAGAGGAATCACGGATTCAGACCACCCTTGCTTATGAAATGTTTTTTGGCGAGGCGCACGGCTGATGCGAATATGATTGTACGTTTAGGATTTGTGGCGATGTCGACAGCGGAGGTCATGAAAGGCGTGTCGCCTTCGAGAACGATGACTTTAAAAAGCTTCGCCAAGCTGGCTGACCGTGAAGCGGCTCTGCGCAAGCTGGAGCATATCGCGGCCGAAAATCTGCATAATACGCTGAGGCTCCTGAAGCACTGCACCTACAATGATGTTCACGTTTATCGGCTAACCTCCAAGCTGATTCCGCTCGCTACCCATCCGGATCTGGTGGACTGGAATCCGTTTGCTGCCCTTGCGGACTCCTTCCGCGAGGTTGGGGATTACGCGCGGGAACATCAGATGCGGCTTTCGTTCCATCCGGATCACTTTACCGTGCTGAGCACGCCGCGTCCCGAGGTGCTGGAAAGCTCCATCCGGGATTTGCGGTACCATGTGGACATGTTTGAAGCCATGGGGCTGGACTGCCGGGCTAAAAACAACATCCACATCGGCGGTGCCTATGGGGACAAACCCTCTGCCGGAGAACGTTTTGCCGAAGCGGCGGTGAAGCTGCCCGAATCGTTCAAGCGCCGCCTGACGCTGGAGAATGACGATAAAACCTTCGATGCAATTGAAACGCTTGAAATGTGTGAACGGCTGTCCTTGCCGATGGTGCTCGATATTCATCATCAGTGGGTCAACAATCAGGGGGAGACTCCTAGCGAGTTATGGCCGCGGATTCTGCGCACCTGGGAATCGGACTATGCGCAGGCCGATTCACCAGCGGACCGTCCGCTGCCGCCCAAGATTCACGCCTCAAGCCCGAAAAGCGAAACCGACCGCCGCAGCCATGCCGACGGGGTGGAGGCGGGGCCGCTGCTGGATTTCCTGCGGAGTATCGCTTCCGTTACGGAAGAGGTTGACGTTATGCTGGAAGCGAAGCTGAAGGATGGGGCATTATTCGCTTTGATGGACGAGCTGTCCCATTATCAGGGGGACGGCGTTGAAATTCTCGACAGAGCCTCTGTCAGGATTTCCGGGTAAGGAGAACGAGCAATTAAGGCTGAAGCGGCGGTCTTCCTTTAATGTTAGTTAATTATGTTAGTTTATCGTTGCCAAATGAGTTGTCCTGAAATCAGGACAGCTCTATTTTGGTTTATTCCAATATGGCTTAAAGCTCCGAAAGGCGGCTTTGTTCTTTTAACCTCAACTATTTTCTTATACAATATAAATGGACAACATAAGTTCGTTCAAAGAGGCCTTGCCAATCGGATGTATTTAAAAGGTACGGTATGGGTTAAGTTAGTTATAATAGCCTTTTTTTGGTAAAATGGCGCAACTTTATTTCGTCCCATACGTATTCTAACAGGAACAGACAAGTAGATTGCTATAGAAAGTAGAGGGATCTAGGTTGGAAGACAATAAGAAACCCGCCTTTGTTGTGGGCAGCAAGTCTTACACCGCGGTTGCCATTAATGCGGCAGCCAAAGCGGGAGAATGGATTAAGAGCCGAGTGGGCATTTATAAACAATTGGATACCAAAACCTCCCCGCAGGATCTGGTAACAGAAGTGGATAAAGGCGCAGAAGTCATGATCCGCAAGCTGATTCAGACCCATTTTCCGGACCATGATTTTCTGGGTGAAGAAAGCGTCGAGCCCGGCGCGGAAGCATCGGCCAAAGCGGTGGCCGGCTATGCGGATTCCGAATATCTCTGGATTGTGGATCCGATTGACGGTACAACCAACTTTGTGCATGGCAATCCTTATTTCTGTGTGTCCATCGCTCTTGCGGTGAAGGGCGAACTGATGCTGGGCGTCATTTATGATCCGATGCATGACGAGATGTTTGTGGCGGAGAAAGGCAAAGGCGCCTATGTTCACGGCAACCCGATGGCCGTCTCCAAAGAAGCGGCTTTGTCAGACAGTCTGATGGCAGTCGGGTATAACCCGGACCGGAATTTTGCGCTGCCGCTTAACATGAAAGGCATCACGGCTTTGGCCACGCAGACAAGAAGTTTGAGAACGATGGGTTCAGCAGCGCTGCAGTTGGCATACGTGGCAGCCGGGCGGTTGACCGGTTATTACGAGGTAGGTCTGAATGCTTGGGATATTGCAGCCGGCGTACTGTTGGTAACGGAATCGGGCGGCAAGGTGACGGATACCCAAGGCGGCGCATTCAGCCTGCAAACCCGTCATCTGGCAGCGACCAATGGTTTGATTCATCAGGAACTGCTGCAATCGCTGGAAGCATCCGGAGCGACCGGGCTGTAGCTTCCGGATTACAGTGGGGAGCGAAGGAACGGTCCGGTTTCATTTCTGTTAGCGGAGACTGGTTCAGCGGGTAAGAGGTATAGGGATCTAACCTTTCATTTTTTTGCTGAGATAAGGAGGTCATCCTATGGACAATGAGAAGGACAAGAACCTGGAAGAGAAGTTGTCCGAGCTGTTAACCGAAGGGGAACTAGAGGAGACTGACCGTCAGGAAGAAGGCCGCAAACGGCTGTCTCCCCGTTATGAAGTGCGGATTCAGACGACGTTTGACCCGATCGTGGAGGAAACGATCAAATTTCGCAGCATGGCTAAAGAGATCGACGGACGGTACGATAAATATGTAGAACCGTCTTCTCAAGCCAAGACAAGGAACAAGAATGTTGATGCTGAAGAATAACAGCCTATTCAACCAAATATAGAAGAATTGGATGAAGCCTAAGGGCATCAGGGAAAGCCGGCTTCAGATCAACCTCAAACCTCCGAGCAAACCGGGGGTTTTTTTGGTATGGGCTGGAATTCGGCTGTTTGGCTTGGCAACGGGGAATTCATTTCGTGCAAGGATCCGAGGCAGGCTATTGACGCTGAAGCCGGTCGGCAAGTACAATTTTCCTCACTGGATGATAAACGCTGCATAGGAATCAATTTCAAAATAAAAGGGAGTGTGGGTAAGAGGATGAAGGGAATAGCGGGTAGAAGAAAAACGGGCAAGGTATTAGGCGGGCTGCTGCTGGCAGCGGTGCTGGCTTTGCCGATTCAGGCGGGGGCGGCAGCCCAGGCAGGCAGCGTTTATAAGATCGTTGCTCTCGGGGATTCGGTGACCGCGGGATATGAACCGGCGATGGCTGCTCAAACGAATCCTGCTGTATACGGATACGCCGAGCGGCTGAAGGAGCAGGCTTTGTTCCATGGACGGGCGGAGCTGGTGAATGACGGAATTCTGGGCCTGACGAGCGAAGGTTTGGCCAACTATACGGGAGCTATTGAAGCGGGCACGGCCGTTGCGGCCGACGCTATTCAACCAGGCGTCTCCGATCCGCGGATTGCCAAGTTTGCTTCGGGCATCGCTCAGGCGAAATCAGATGTGGCGGATGCCGATCTCATTGTGATTACAATCGGCGGCAATGATATCAAACCGCTGCTGTCAGAAGTTAAGACGCTGGCAGCAAACGATTTGGAAACCAAGGTCAAAACGCTGCTGGCGGATTATTCGGCTAACATCATAGAAACGATCGGGCATTTGCGTACGGTTAATCCGCAGGCGCTGATCGTCCTTGCCGACCAATACCAGCCGGTACCGGCGATTGCCGGGAAGGCCGACTACGACAAGCTGGAGCAGGCAGCGGCTTTGTACACGTCTACCGTGGATCAAGTTGTAGCCCAAACCAACACGGCGACGGGACCGGTAAAAGCCGCCCATGTTGCAGCAGCTTTTGTCGGCAGCGAAATGAGCTACACGCATATTCTCGAAGGGGATATCCATCCGCAGCAAGCCGGCTATGAGGCGATTGCCAAAGTATTTGCCGGGGTCATTTGGGGCGAATACCGCCAGACTGCGGCAGCTGCCGGCAAGGAGCCGATTTCAATCGTGATCGGCGGCCAGGAATGGAATTCGGCGAACAAACCGATTTTGAAGAACGGGCAAACTTTTGTGGCCATCGGCGATATCGTGCAGGCTACCCATGCAGTCTCGAAATGGAACAGCAAAACAAGTACGGTTACTGTCACTTTGTCCGGACGCACAGTCGTTATTCCGATCGGCTCTTCCACCATCCAGGTGAACGGAACCAAAGTAGCGACATCTGCTCCGGCTTTCCTGAATAAAGTTGGCGTCAATTCGAAAACGTACGTACCGCTCGCTTTGCTGGCAAACGGACTTGGCTTTGACGTGCAGTACAGCCCGAAGATGAAAACGGCATTTATTAATTTTTAATTGTCGATCATGTCGATCGTGCAAGATAATTATGGACCGTCCCTGGCAGGGGCGGTCTTTTTGCGGTTTGCCCATGCAATCAAGTAGGAATGCACATAAGTTCATTAGCCCCGCACCTTTGGAAGGAGTGTCCGATCGGCTATGCTCAGGGAAGGAGCAAGCCGCAGCCGGCTTGCCGCGAATACCGGATAAGGAGATGTTGGAGGTATGCCGAAAGCGGCGGACAGATATTTGCAGGTCGACCCGTGGGCAGTGATCGAGGAAGGGTTTGATCCGGCGCGCAGCCGGGTGTCTGAATCGATTTTTTCGCTCAGCAATGAATATATGGGCGTGCGTGGATACGCGGAGGAAGGTTATGGAGGGGATACGCTGCTGGGCAGCTATTTCAACGGGCTGTTCGAGCAAATGGAGATCGCGGCCCATTATAAAGGTATTATCAGATCGCTGCGTTATATGGTCAATTCGGTGGATTGGCTGTACACGCGTTTAACGGTGGACGGGGAAACCCTGGATCTCTCCGAATCAAAATTTACGGATTACCGGCGAAAGCTGGATTTTCGCACAGGGCTGTACACCCGGGAATTAACCTGGCATACAAACAGCGGGAAAATACTGAAGCTGCGCTTTGAACGGCTCGTCAGCATGACCCGCGCCCAGGTAGGCGGCCAGCGGATTACGCTTGTGCCGGTGAATTTTTCGGGAACGGTTCAGCTGCGTACGGGGCTTGATTTCTCGATCCTCCACGAGGATCAGGGCAAAAATCTGTGGCGGGTAATCCGCAAAGCGCCGGGGTCGGAGAAAGACCTTGCCGGCAGTCTTTTGGGGGCAACGCTCACCACGGGCAACCGGTTGTATTCGGCCTTTGCCGTCCACTCCGATCAAATCGCGAACGCCGTGCCTGAAGAAGAAGAAAAATATATCGGACTGGCGCTGGAGCTCCAGCTGGAGCAGGGCAAAGAGGCTGTGTTTGACAAGCTGGTCAGCAATGTAACCGACAAACAGACCGGCAGGTCCGACGAGGAGGTCTGGACAAGCGGCAGCGAAGCGGCGGATGCGCTGAACAGCTTGACCCTGGACGAACTGATGGAAGAGCAGCGCACTTATTGGGCTCACGTCTGGGAGACATCGGACATTCAGATTGAAGGGGATCCGGACAACCAGCAGGGCATCCGTTTTTGCATTTTCCAGCTTGTGCAGACCTATCACGGGGATCATCCGGGCTTCAACATCGGGGCCAAAGGGCTGACGGGCGAGGCGTACCGCGGCTTGGCCTTCTGGGATACGGAGTCCTACTGCCTGCCGTTTTATATATTCAACAACCCGAAGGCGGCCAAAAGCTTGCTTGAATTCCGCTACCAATCCCTGCCGCAAGCGCTGGAACGGGCTAAAGAGGTAGATTGCGAAGGGGCTTTTTACCCGATTGCTACAATTGACGGCACCGAAAGCTGCGATTTATGGCAGCATTCCAATCTCCAGCTTCATGTCGGAACGGCGATTGCTTACGGCCTTTGGCGTTATGAGAAGATCGTGGGCGACAAACCGTTTTTATATGAAAAAGGGGCGGAAATGCTGCTGCAGATCAGCCGTTTCTACCGGACCAGAGGCCAATGGGGCCAGAAGTCAGGGCAGTTTGGTTATTACGGTGTCATGGGGCCGGACGAATTCCAGCTTATGGTCAACAATAATGCCTACACGAATTACATGGCGAAAAAGCTGTTCGAATACACCCTCGAAGTTGCGGAAGAAATGAAACGCGAGGTGCCGCAGCAGTGGGCCGAGCTTGCCGAACGTTTGGGACTGCAGGAAGAGGAGCTGTCGGAATGGCGGCGGCTCGCTGACCATATGAAAATCCCGAAAGACGATTCTACCGGCGTTTATGAGGAGCATGACGGCTTTTTTGATATGCCGCATATCGAGATTCAGGACATTCCGGTCACGGATTTCCCGCTGTATTCGAATTGGTCGTATGACCGGATCTACCGGTACGACATGATCAAGCAGCCGGATGTGCTGATGTTCCTGCTGCTGCACAACCAGTCCTTCAGCCTGGAGGAGAAACGGGCCAACTATGAATTTTATGAGCCGAAAACCATTCATGAATCGTCGCTGTCGCCGTCGGTCCATTCCATCCTGGCTGCGGAAATAGGCCGGCATGAGGAGGCTTACAAGTTCTTCGAATTCGCTACCCGGCTTGATCTTGACAACTACAACCGGAATACCCGGGAGGGACTGCACACCACGTCCATTGCCGCGGCCTGGATGAACATCGTCTACGGCTTTGGGGGCATGCGTTCCGACGGACCGGAGCTGTTGTTCCAGCCGACGATTCCGGAGCCGTGGAGCAGCTACAGCTTCCGCATTACGTACCGGGACACCGTCATCGCTGTTCAGGTTACGAAAGACGAGGTGCGCATGCAGGCTTTGGAAGGCGAAGCCGTCGCCGTTCAGGTCTACGGGCAAAGCTGCAGGGTTGATGCCGCAGGCGTAACTGTAGCTTTAAAAAGCGGGCAGCCGGGGTAAACCCGGGGAGACGTCAGGGAGGGAGTTAGAACATGAGCTGGATAGTGAAGGAAACCGGGTTTGATCCGGAGCGGACCGCCACGAACGGCAGCAAGTTTATGATCGGCAACGGGCGGTACGGTTACAGAGGCACGCTGGAGGAGTTCGGGAAAAAGGAACTGGCCGCCGTTATTCCGGCGGGCCTGTACGATCAGGCGGCAGGCAGGTGGCGGGAGCCGGTGAACCTGCCGAACGGGCTGCACACGAGGATTTATGCGGATGACGTACTGCTGAGTGTGCAGGAAGGGAATAGCGTGCTGGAGCACAGCCAGCAGCTGGATCTGAAGGCGGCGGTGCATGACCGCCGCACGGTGTTCGCCGCAGCCGGGGGAAGCCGCGTGACGTTTGAGGCGCAGCGTTTCGCAAGCGCCAAGCGGCTGGACCTGCTGGCTGCGAAGTGCAGTCTGACGGCCGAGGAAGACTGCGAGATCGTCATCGTCACCGGCATTGACGGTGACGTGTGGGACATCAACGGCCCGCATCTGGAGGATTGGGCCGTGAAGGAGACGGCGGGCTGTCTCGTAGTGACAGCCCGGACCCAGGAGCTCGGCGTCGGGGTCGCCGTGGCCGAGACGGCGGTGTTTGATTTTGAGCACCGCCAGGAAATCGAACTGGCGGTCGGGGAGGCAGGCCCGTTTGGAGGTATAGGCCCGGTCGAAGGCGCAAGCCAGGTTGGCGGTGCCAGTCCGGTTGGCAACGCAGATACCTTCAGCGGTGCCAGCAGCAGTATTTTCCGTCGAATTTCCTTCACCTGCAGGGCGGGGGAAACTTACAGCTGGACGAAATACGTATCCCTGCATCACGAGCTGGAACCCGCAGGCGGAATGGAACCCGCAGGGGGAGTTTGGGCAAACGGGGAAACCTGGCAAAACGGGCAAATCCGGCCCATCCGCCAGGAGGCGCAGGATCAGCCGGAGGTTTTGACGCCCGGAGAAGCTGCCATGCAGTCCAGCCTCCAAGCTGCCCGGGACGGTTATAACCGTCTTCTGGAGGAGCATGCCGCATGCTGGAACCGTGAGTGGGAACGGGCCGACGTGTTGATCGAAGGCGATGAAGAAGCCCAGTTTGGCCTGCGCTACAGCCTGTATCAGCTGCTGATCATCGCGCCGGGCGATTCGGAGCGGGTGTCCATCCCGGCCCGCGGATTGTCGGGCCAGGTTTACAAGGGGGCCGTGTTTTGGGACACGGAGATGTTTATGCTGCCCTTTTTTCTCCTGACCCGGCCGGAGGTGGCGCGCAATTTGATGATGTACCGGGTGCATACGCTCCCGGGCGCGAAACGGAAGGCGGCGGAATACGGCTTCCAGGGGGCTTTTTACGCCTGGGAGAGCCAGGACAGCGGCGACGATGCCTGCACGCTTTTTAATGTGAACGATGTTTTCACCGGACGGCCCATGCGGACTTATTTCCGCGACAAGCAGGTCCATATCAGCGCCGACGTGGTGCACGGCATTTGGCAGTATTACCTTCATACGGGGGACGACCGTCTGCTGATGGAAGGCGGCGCGGAGGTCATCTGGGAGGTGGCCCGTTTCTATTATTCTTATGCCTACTACAACGTTTACCGGGAGCGATATGAAATTCTGGACGTGACAGGTCCGGATGAATATCATGAGCGGGTGAACAATAACGCCTTTACGAACCGGTTGGTGAAAAAGGCTTTAAGCATTGCGCTACAAACGGAGGAACTGCTCAGCAAACGGAATCCTGAGCTTCATGCGGCCGTTACGGGCGGCGCTGACGCGGCGATTACGGTGGAGAAAATCCGCGGGCTGCATGACGGTTTATACGTTCCGGAGCCTGATGCGGAGACTTCAGTCATTGAGCAGTTTGACGGTTATTTCAAGCTGGAGGACGTATCCCTTGCCGATCTGAAGAAACGGGTATTGCACCCGAGCGAATATTGGGGCGGCGGCAACGGGCTGGCGACCACAACGCAGATCATCAAACAGGCCGATGTCGTCCTGATGCTGCATCTGTTCAAGGAAGAGTTCAGCCAAACGGTCAAAAAAGCCAACTGGGACTATTATGAGCCCCGGACCGAACACGGCTCCAGCCTCAGTCCCTGCGTTTATGCGCTGGTCGCCGCCGATACCGGCTCGCCGGATTGGGCTTATCCGTATTTCATGCGGACTGCCACAATCGATTTGACCGGTGACTCGAAGCAGTACGTCGGGGACCTGTACATCGGCGGCACCCATCCGGCGGCAAACGGCGGGGCATGGATGGCGGCGGTACAAGGATTTGCCGGCATCCATGTGGAGCCGGGACTGCTGCAGATTCGCCCGTCCCTGCCCTCCGGGTGGAAGGCGATCGAATTTACACTGAACGTACAAGGGCAGTCTTTGCGCGTGCACGTATCGGCCGGAGAGGTGAAGCTCCGCTCCCTTTCAGCTTCAGCTCCAGAACCGGCACAGAAGGGGCAGGCGGGACAAGAGCCGGAGGCGACTGCGGCGTCCGTGGAATATGAGGCTGCAGGCGGACTGCTGCCAGCCATTCCGGGAGCTGCTTCCGCCCTAACTGTCAGTGTCTTTGGCCAGCGGCATGAGCTTCTCGCGGGCGGCTCCGAGCTGATAGTGGCCGTTAAGGCGGCGGCCGGAGCCCCGCCGTTCCTTGCTTAACTATTTTTCTAACTTTATAGGGGGAGAGAATAAACATGCTGGAACATATGAAAGGAGCCATCTTCGATCTGGACGGGGTGATCGTCGATACGGCTAAATATCATTTTTTGGCCTGGCGGGAGCTGGCCGCCCAGCTCGGGTTTGAATTTACGGAGCAGGATAACGAAAGGCTGAAAGGGGTCAGCCGGATGGAATCGCTTCGGATCCTGCTGGAGGTTGGTGGGCTGGAGCTGCCGGAGGAGGAGCAGCAGAAGCTGGCCGAATCCAAAAACGCCAAATATGTGGAGTATATCTCCAAACTCGAGCAGTCCGAGCTTTTGCCCGGCGTAAGGGAATATCTGACCGGCCTCCGGGAGCAGGGGGTTAAAATCGCCCTCGGCTCGGCAAGCAAAAACGCCGCGTTTATTCTTGAGCGGCTCGGGATCGCCGGTTTGTTTGATGCCGTGGTGGACGGCACCAAAGTCTCTAAAGCCAAACCGGATCCAGAGGTTTTCCTCACCGCCTGCCGGGAGCTGGGTTTGGCGCCGCAGGAGTGTATCGTCTTTGAAGACGCCGCCGCCGGCGTTGCGGCTGCCAAAGCGGCAGGCACCGGCATCGTGGGCATCGGACGTCCGGAGGTGCTGGGGGAGGCGGATCAGGTGGTGGCCGGCATCTTTGAGCTTTTGGCGGACAGCCAATAAAGCGGGGAGGTTGGACTCTTTTTCGGAAGGTTTGCCTATTGGATTCTTCAAGGCTCTAGGGAATTGTCCCGCAGGAAAACCGCAAGCAATCCTTCGCTCCGTGCAGGAGGGGACACCCGCTTGCGGCTTTTCCTTTTCCGGTGGAGAAATCGGCAGGGGGAAGGATAACTTCCTCTGCAGGGAGAATATGATGCTAGAGGATTACTGAATGCGTTTACATCCCCCTGCCCGAAAGGAGGCCATCCCGTGCATTTACCTATAAATCCCGGCCGGAGTCCCCGGAATCAACTGGAGGATCGGCTTCGGAATTCCGGGGATCCGCCCAAGAAGAAACACCGGAATCCACTGGGGAGCCTGACGGTTAAGCAGCAACTGTTTCTTCTGTTTCTGGTGCTGGGCGTGCCCCTGTTCGTACTGTTCAGCTACGGGAGCTGGAAGACGGAAAACGTGCTCAAAAGGCATGTGACCAACGCCTACATCGAACTGAACAAACAGAACTTTATCCTCATCAACAGGGACACGGAATCGATCAACAAAATTACGTCGACCGTGATCCAAAACCCGCTGCTGCAGCAGATTGACATGAACGGGAAGGACAGCATTCTCTCCAGGCTGAGCACCTACATCAAGCTGGAAAACACGCTGGCCGGTTACTCCCAGGCCGCCAACGGGCGGGAGCCCAATTATTATTCGCTCTATATTTATGACCCGAACAATTATTATTCGTTTGCACCCAATTACCCGGAGGTCCGCAAGGCCGGGGTTTATTTCTTCACAGAAGACGAGAAGCCGGACTGGTACGATGAAGCCGTGGCGAAGAAAGGCAACGGTTATCTGCGCATTCTCGACCAGCTTTCCCCCTACAGTCCGAAAGAGCAGACGCTGGGTTACGTCCGGGCGATCAATAATATTTCACAGGGAGGAACCATCGGCGTGCTTGTCGTCACCCGCATGAACGATAAGTTCAACGAAGCTTTCCGCAACGTATCGCTGCTCGAGGGCAATATCTATTTGACGGACTGGGACAATCGGGTGCTGGCCAGTACGACCGACGAGACGAACACCATGCTGGATCTGCCGCAGGAGGTCTCTCCGCCGAGCAAAGGGGAAGGCGTTGTCGATGTCATAACGTCCGATTTCATTTATGTCATGAATTATAATCATTATTTGGGCCAGAAGCTGGTTTATCAAATTCCGACCAAGTCCCTGCTGCAGCAGCAAAAAGAAATCAAACACGTCATGCAGCTGATTTCGCTGGTGTACGCATTTGCCGTGTTTGTGCTGATCACTTATTTCTGGCGGGCGCTGATGACACCGCTGCAGAAGCTGGCTTTTTTCGTGCGGAGGTATGAGCCTGGCGGTCCCGTTCCCAAACTGCCGGACAACAGCAAAGACAATGAGGTGGGCATCCTGATCCGCTCTACGTATGAGATGGCCAGCCGCCTGAACGGCATGGTCCGCAATCAGTACGAAATGGAGATCCGGCAGAGGGAAGCTCAGCTGCAGATTCTATACCAGCAGATCAATCCGCATTTGCTGTACAACACGCTGGAGAGTATTTATTGGAAAAGCGAACTGGAAGGCAGCCATGAATCGGCTGAAATGATCAAAGAGCTCTCCAAGCTGATGAAGATCAGCTTGAGCCGGGGACGCGAGCTGATCACGCTGGAAGAGGAGCTTGAGCACGCGCGCGCTTATGTCAAGCTGCAGGAGCATCGTTATGAATATGGGTGCAGGGTGAGCTGGCAGCTTGATAACCAGCCTGACGTACGCGGCACGCTGATTCCGAAGGTTACGCTGCAGCCGCTGATCGAGAATGCGATGATTCATGGTGTGAAGCATATGGGTGAAGACGGCGAAATCGTGGTTTCGACATATGAGCGGGAGGATCGGGTTGTGATTCGCATCGAAGATAACGGCTATAAGAAAGTTGATTTCGAAGCGCTGGAGAAGCTGCTTTATGACGAGAACCCGGACCATTCGTTAGGCTATGGCATTCGCAATGTACAGCAGCGCATTCGTCTGCATTTCGGCGAACCGTTCGGGCTGTCCTACCGGCCGCGGGAAGGTGGGGGAACGGTCGTGGAAATGCTGCTGCCGAAGCATTCGAGCCAAGCAGAAGGAGAGGATCAAGATGTATAACCTGTTAATTGTGGATGATGAACCCTTAATTTGCCGGGGGCTGCAGAACCTGCTGGCTACCTCGGGGCTCGACATTGAACAGATTTTCACCGCCAGCAGCGGACACGAGGCTCTGGATTATATCCGCATGGAAGAAGTCGACCTGTTGATTACCGACATTCAGATGGGCTCGATGAGCGGCATCGAACTGATGCAGCAGGCCAAACTGGTAAAACCGCAGCTTCAGGCCATTATTATTTCAGCGCATGAAACTTTTCAGTACGCCCAGATGGCCATCCGGCTCGGCGCCAAAGATTATTTAATCAAACCGCTGAACAGCGAACAGTTTCTCGATACCGTCCGCAGCACCCTGCTGAAGCTGGAGAAAATGCAGCCGAAGCTGGAGCAGTTCGTTATGAATTTGGATGAGCACTTCAGCATGCATGATCCGCAGCCGGAGCAGGCCAAACTGCTCAACCGGCTGCTGGACAATCCGGCGGCCGTGCTGCAAGAGACAGAATCCGGCGTTAAGGATCATCAAGCCCAATGGACCGGATTGGAGCAGCTTAAGCTGGAGGGGCCTTATTTTGCCGTCATTAAAGTCAAATTAAGCCGGGAGGCCAATCCGCAAAAGACGCTTACCGACCGGGATTTGCAGCTGTTCCGGTATGCCGCGCTGAATATCGTTCAGGAGCTGCTGGGGCAGGAATGGAACTTCGAAGCTTGTTATTCGCAGGATGACCAAATCAGCATCATCCTGCAGTGGCAGGAAGGCGATGACGAGGATTCGGCCGTTCACAAGCTGAATCAGCTGGAGATGATCGGACGCAGCCTGCACCACAACCTGCATACATTTCTTCATATCCATGCCGTGATCGGCATCAGCCAGATCCTCAAAGGCCTTCTTTTTCTGGATGTGCTGAATAAGCAGGCTAGCAGAGCGACCTTATGGAACCGTGAACACCGGGATCATTATGTGTTTTATTACGGCGATTTCAACTGGGGCGGCTACAATCAGGAGCCTTCCGACGAAGAGATGAATTCGCAGAGCAACCAGATCGTAGAGAAGACGAAGGCCTATATTGAACAGAATTACGCCCAGAAAGGGCTGACGATTCATGAAGTGGCGAAGAAAAACCATGTCAGTCCCAACTATCTGAGTTATCTCTTTAAGAAAAATACCGGCTACAACCTGTGGGAATACGTGATCAAGCTGCGGATGGAAGAAAGCAGGCAGCTGATCCTGCATACCGATATGCGGCGGTACGAGATTGCCGAGAAGGTCGGGTACGAGTCGCCCGAGCATTTTAGCAAAATTTTCAAAAAATATTACGGCATCAGCCCAAGCGAAATGAAGAAGTAAGATAGGCTACCATTACCATAGAACTGCACATGTGCGGCCCCTCCAGGATTTCCTACAATAATTAGAGAGACCGGAATCCCGGTTAGAATCATCAGAGGAATGAGGGAGACAAGATGGGCCAATCCGCAATTGCCGCAGAACAGGAGATTAAACCTGAATCCGCTGTTCACCGGAGAAGAAACGGCCGCTGGAAGAAGCATCTTTGGGGTTATTTATTTTTAGTTCCGGCCTTGATTATTTTTGTGCTGTTTCTGTGGGTCCCGATTATTAAGGGGTTCGTGTACAGTTTTTATCATGTCGATTTCGTCAAGGGCAACGAGTTTGTCGGCTTTGACAACTACGCCAAAGTGTTCCATGACGGCGATGTGCTGATTTCCATTAAGAATACGTTTTATTACATGCTGCTTTGCCTTGCAATTGGCTTTTGGGTTCCCATTGCCGTATCGATCGCCATTTCGGAGCTTAGAAAGTTCCAGGGATTTGTACGGATTGCGGCCTATCTGCCCTATGTGGTACCGGGAGTGGTCCTCTACGGCTTATGGAGATGGCTGTATGATCCGATTGGACCGATCAATGGAGTGTTGACAACGCTTGGCTTTGATCCCGTATCGTTTATCTCCGACAGCAGGTGGTCCATGGTCTCGCTGGTGGTGATGGAGACCTGGCAGCAGTTCGGATCGGCGATGTTGATCTACCTGGCCGGCGTGCTCGCCATCCCGAAGGACTGGTATGAAGCGGCCGAAATCGATGGCGCAGGCGTATGGGCCCGTATCCGTCATATTACGCTCCCATCGATGAAGGGGCTTATCGTGCTGATGCTGATTCTACAGCTGATTGGCACCTCCCAGGCTTATCAGGCCCAACTGGCCATGCTGGACGGGGGTCCGAACAAAGCGACCTTGACTTATGCGCTTCTGATCGTCAAGTATGCCTTCACCAGTTTGGATTACGGAACTGCAACCGCACTGGGTGTGCTGATGTTTATCGTACTTGGCGTGCTTGGCATTCTGCAGTTCAGACTGAGCAAGGAGGACTACTGAGATGGCTAAGCATACACACGAACGCGGCATACTGTCGAATCACGATTTGAAGAAACCGCTGAACCGGATCGTTTATGGAATTATGATTCTATTCATAGTCATTATGGTCGTAACGATGCTGTACCCGATCCTGATGACGATGTTTAACGGGCTTAAATCCAATCAGGAGGTCAACTCGTTTCCGCCGCACTTTTTCCCGGAGCAGTGGAATTGGGACAATTTCAAGCAGGGCTGGAATTACATCGACCTGGTCGGCTTCTTGAAAAATACGGTGTTCATCTTCCTGGGCAACATGGTGATGACCATTGTCATTCTTGGTTTGGCCGCCTTCAGCATCTCGCGGCTGAATGTGCCGTTTAAGAAAGCCTTTTATTTCTTCTTTCTGATGACGTTGTTTATTCCGGCTTCCAGCTACATGATCCCGAACTTCGTTAACCTGAAGGAGCTGGGGCTGCTCAACAGCTATCTGGCCTTCTGGCTGCCTGCCGGGGCCAATACGTTTTTCTTCCTGCTGTTGAAGAATTTCTTCGACGGCATCCATATTGAAATCTTTGAAGCGGGCCGGATCGACGGGGCTTCCGAGGTGGCGAGCTTCTTCCGGATTGCCGTGCCGCTGTCGCTGCCGATTATTTTTACACTGGCGATCTTTACGTTCTCAACGGCCTGGAATGACTGGTTCTGGCCATCTCTGGTCATGCAGACCGAAGACAAATATACGCTGGCGACTGCGATCTACAAGTACGTGATTAACGTGCGGGCGCTGAACACCAACATCAAGTTTGCGATTTTATTTATGGTCATGGTGCCGCCGATTTTCGTATTCCTGGCCTTCCAGAAGTTTATTATGCGTGGCGTCAACATGTCTGCCGTCAAAGGCTGAAACCGGGCTGCCCTTGAGGGGGCTGCAGGTTTCGGCTTTGTCCGAACACCCGGCTGTAGGCGCCGATCTTCGGCATACGCCATAATCAAAGCGTAAACCTGCACACACGATGAATAAGATTGCACATCGTCATAGAGGGCGGCTTTTTCTAAGATAAGGATGTAAGTTACTCATACGCGAAAAGGGGAAATGATCATGCGCAAGTTTACGGCGGTGCTTCTGTGCCTGCTAATGACCGGCAGTATCCTGGCTGCGTGCGGCGGGGGCAATAACAGCAAAAATAACGCCTCCGGCAATGCGGGCAGCAGCAACAATCCTGCAAGCGCTTCAACGAACAGCGGGGGCGACGCTTCGGCTTCCACCGACGATATCGCGAGCCGGAAAGTGACGATCAAAATCCATTATCCTACGCCTGACCTGACGGAAATGAGGGCTCAGGAGGACGATAAAATCAAGCGGTTCCAGGAAGTTTATCCGAATGTGGAGATCGTCAAAGACGACTGGCAGTATTCGGTGAACGAAATCGGCATCAAGATGGCTTCCAACGAAGCGCCAACCTTCTACAACACCTTTGCGACCGAAGCGAAATTCCTGATCGAAAAAGGCTGGGTGGCCGATATCACCGATCTCTACAATAATTGGGAATTCAAAGACCAGATGAATCCGGTTTTACAAGACCAGTTTATTGTGGACGGCAAGGTATACGGCATAGCGCAAAACGGCTACATCACTTCGACGGTTGTGAACAAAAAGCTGCTTGACGCCAAAGGCGTAGCCGTTCCGCCGCTCGACTGGACCTGGGATGATATGTATAATGCGGCCAAAGGGGTAGCGGAGCCTAAGAAAGGCATCGCCGGCATTGCTCCGATGGGCAAAGGCAACGAAGCGGGCTGGAACTGGACTAACTTCCTGTACGAAGCCGGCGGAGACATCGAGAAGGTAGAAGGCGGCAAAGTAACGCAAACCTTTAACTCCGATGCAGCAGTCAAGGCTCTTGATTTCTACAAAAAGCTGAAATGGGAAGCTAATGCCATTCCGCAGGACTGGGCGCTTGGCTGGGGCGATGCCATTGCCGCCTTTAAGGAAGGCCGTGCAGCGATGGTGATCGCAGGTGCAGCCGATATTATCGAACCGGCGCTGAATCAAGGGGGCATGAAACCTGAAGACGTGCTGACTTACCCAATGCCTGCAGCTGAAGCTGGCGGCAAACATACCGGCATCCTTGGCGGCAATTATTTGGTAATCAACCCAAACGCTACGAAAGACGAGCAGGAAATGGCGTTCCGCTATATTACCTTTGATTACTTCTCCGACAAGGGGCTTGAAGCTACCGAAGCGATTATTAAAGACCGTCAAAAGGACGGCAAATATTATGTGCCTCAGCTGATCGACTATTATAAAGAAGATTCCGAATTCGGCCAAAAAGCCAAAGCGATCTACGACAATTACGATAATGTGTACAAATATGATCCAAACATCCTGGCTCTGCTGGACGGCAAACCTGAAGCCCAATACGGCACGCAGGATTATTACGGAACGATGTCCAATGTGATCCAGGAGGCTTTCTCGAAGAAAGGTACGGACAGCAAGAAACAAATTGAAGAAGCGGCGAACACGGTGCAGACGAAATTCTTTGATGCAGTGAAAGCTGAATAGGGCTTAACTTGAGGAAGGTAAAAAGAAAGAGCACTCCATCTGATGGGGTGCTCTTCGTCTGTTAAAATAGGGCCAAAGCAAATCATGTATTTTCTGCTCCCCCGCTTTCCGGGGATGGGTGGGAATTACCAAGCATAAACGCCATTTGCGTCCAGGAATTCGCCGTTATGACGTTTACCGTCCGTGGCATAACCTACGATAATGGCAGCACCGGCTTCTTTGGATTTGCCGCCCGGAGCATTGCCGTTCAGATCGGTAGATGTGAATCCTGGCGTTACTGCAAATACTTGAGCTTTGCTGCCTCTAACCTCATAGGCCATCGCCAGCGTCATGGCATTGTTGGCTGTCTTCGAGGAATTATAGTCGAACGCGTTTAACGTGGATTCCGCATTCTGCATGTGATCCAGAGAAGCCATATCGGTCGACACGTTTACGACGGTTCCTTCGTTCTGTTTGATCAAAGGGAACAAACGCTGGTTCAGCCGGAAAGTGCCGAAGAAGTTCACTTCAAAGGCGTTCCGCAAATCTTCTTCCCGGGTGTCGGTAAAAGAGCTGGAGAACGCGCCCGGCATGCCGGCGTTGTTAATCAGCAGCTTTAAGTCGGAATACTTTTCCTTAATCGTACGGGCAGCCTGCTCAATGCTTGTCAAGTCATTCATATCAATTTGCACAAATTCTACATCCATCCCTTTGGAGGTCAACTCGGCTGCTGCAGCATTTCCGCGTTCGGCGTCACGGGCGCCAAGCAGAACCTTCCATCCGGCTTCACCCAGCTGTTGTACGATCTCAAAGCCAATTCCTTTATTTGCGCCAGTTACAAAAGCAGTTTGTTTCATGACAAATCCCTCTTTCTGTTATTTGTTATTTTCTTAACGATTTATAAGTTACTATGCTACACTTAGTGTAGGTCAACTATTAATTTTTTATAAGAGAGGGATAATATGCTGACGATCGGAGAAGTAGCGAAAGAGGTCGGTTTAAATGTAGGCGCGATCCGTTTCTATGAAAGAAAAGGCCTGCTGGAACCGGCTGCCCGCAGCGAGCAGAACAACCGTTTATATACGGAGCATGAGCTGAACTGGCTGGTGTTTATCAAATGCCTTCGCGAAACCGGAATGAGCGTGGAGGATATTAAAAAATATTACGACAAGGTGGAAGAAGGAACCTCAACCCTGCCGGAACGAATTAAATTGATTCAGGATCAGAAGCAAAAGCTGCTGAACGATATAGAAATGAAGAAAGCTCAGCTGGTTCATTTGGAACGGAAGCTGGAACGTTACTACCGTGGCGAGAACTACTAGAAACTTAAGTTTATATCCAAATAAAACGGTATCTTCTTTCCCTTTATAGGGAGAAGATACCGTTTGTTATAATCCTGAAGTGTTTATGTTTACGCAAGCTCGCTGAGTGTTATTTATTTATTTATTTATTTATTTATTTATTTATTTACCGGAGCCCATCCGTTTGAAGGCTTCATGCGCCGCAGTCAGCGTAAGATCAATGTCCTCATCCGTATGTGCCGTGGTCAGGAACCAGGCTTCATATTTGGAAGGGGCAAGATTAATGCCCTGGTCCAGCATGTTGCGGAAGAAAGCGGCAAATGCTTCGCCGTCCGTATCCTGGGCTTCATCGTAGTTGGTCACCGGATGGTTGCAGAAGTGGGCCGAGAAGGAACCGCGGATCTGATTGATCGTCAGCGGAACACCATATTGTGCCGCCGAAGAAGCAAGTCCCTCTGTCAGGCGGGTGGCAAGGCGGTTCATTTCGTCGTACACGCCTTCGCCCTGCAGCACTTCCAGGCAGGCGATGCCGGCAGAGATGGAAGCCGGGTTGCCGGCCATCGTTCCGGCCTGGTAAGCAGGGCCAAGCGGCGCAACTTGTTCCATGACTTCTTTGCTGCCGCCATAAGCTCCGATTGGCAGGCCGCCGCCGATGATTTTGCCAAGTGCGGTCAAATCCGGTTTGATCGCTTCGTGGTTGCTGAGCCCGGCGAATGTTTGGGCGGAACCATAGTGGAAGCGGAACGCCGTAATAACTTCGTCGTAAATGACCAGCGCGCCGTATTCATGAGCCAAACGGCAAAGATCCTCAAGGAAACCTGGCTTAGGCATGACCATGCCGAAGTTACCGACGATCGGCTCGACCATAACGGCGGCAACGTCGCTGCCCCACTTGTCCAGAGCAGTCTTCAGCGCGTCAGCATCGTTAAACGGCACTGTGATAACTTCGTGCGCGATGCTGGTCGGAATGCCCGCGCTGTCCGGGATACCCAGCGTAGAAGGGCCGGAACCGGCGGCAACAAGCACCAGGTCGGAATGGCCGTGGTAACACCCGGCGAATTTAATGATTTTATTGCGTTTCGTGTAGGCGCGGGCCACACGGATCGTCGTCATGACGGCCTCCGTACCAGAGTTTACAAAACGGACCTTGTCCATAGAAGGGATGGCTTCCTTCAGCATTTTGGCCAGCTGGATCTCCAGGGTGGTTGGTGTGCCGTACAGCGTGCCGTTAGCAGCTGCTTTAGCAATGGCTTCGGTAATATGCGGATGGGCATGTCCGGTGATGATGGGACCGTAAGCGGCCAAATAATCAATGTAGCGGTTGTCGTCCACATCCCAGAAATGGGCTCCGCTGGCCTTCTTCATAAATACAGGCGCACCTCCGCCAACGGCTTTGAAAGAACGGGACGGGCTGTTGACGCCGCCTACGATATGTTGGAGCGCTTCCTGGTAAAGGCGCTCGGAATTAGGACGATGAGCATGAGTGTTCACGGTAAAACTTCCTCTCTTGGTTTCTATGTAACGCAATAACGCGATAACAGCGGGGGACTCAAGCTCCCGCCGCTGTTATCTAGTATATCGCAATTTTTAGTTTCGTCTGTGCCGTTTTACGGAGATGGCGTAGGACTGGCTTCTGCGTTCTCCGATCCTGAGTTTCCGGAGGCAGCATTGTTGGCTGAAGAATCTTCCACCGAACCGCTTGCGTCCGGACTGTCTGGACTGGAAGAGGGCTCCGCCGTTTTGTTAAGCGAATCCTGAACGTATTGCTTGAGGGCGTCTTCATCTTTGATGCCAATGACCGAAGCGCCGCCAACGTTTTCTTCCTTCAGCAGTTCCATAGGCGGGATCTGCTCGCTGGCATTCATTTCGGTTTTGTACCCTACTGTGGCAAGCTTCCACATATCCGTCACGGAAAGATTAGTATCGACATAAGGGTTGACCTTGTTCAAAATGGTCGGCAGATTCATGATAGACGTTGTGCTTTTCAGCTTATCGGCAACGGCCGCCAGGAAATTGCGCTGCCGCTCCGTGCGGGCAAAGTCGGACAGGGCATCATGACGGAAGCGCACATACTCGAGCGCGGTTTTTCCGTCGAGATGCTGCATGCCTTTTTTCAAATCAATGTCGTATTGGTGATCATCCGCCGCACTGGTGTAGTGCATATCTTTCTCAACATCGAAATCAATGCCTCCCACAGCGTCTACCAGCGCGATAAACCCTTGGAAGTCAGTATAGACATAATATTGAATCGGAATTCCGAGCAGATCGGATACGGTTTTCATGGCAACATCAGGACCGTGGGTAATCGCAGTATTGATCCGCTCCTGACCATGATCGGGAATATCGACATAAGTATCACGCATAATCGAAAATAGAGAGCCTTGTTTGCTAACCGGATCAATAGAGGCGACCAGCATGGAGTCTGATCTTGGCACTTCACCTTTTTGCAAGCCGCGGGCGTCAACACCCATCAGCAAAATGTTAACACGTTCGGTCCCCTCCCATTTCGGAGGTTCCTCCGCTTTGGTGTGGCTCGGCTGCACTTGGTAAAAAGGAGAATTTTCGCCTTCTTTGCTAAAATCGTCGATCTGCTTGTAAATGGCGAAAAAATAATAGGCGGCAAAGGCCAGCACTACGACCAGTACGCCTATGACGGACCAAAGGGTGATCCGTTTCGTTCTTTTTGTCATCTTGTTCGTCCTTTCTGCAAAAAGATCGGAATTTCCGCTCCAATCATGGCGTTTCTTCATATCTTTACATTATAATTTCTTTTATACCGACAATCAATTTTCGGTTTTTGCAAAAAAGGGAAAGCTTTGGAGGGACAAGCATGGTTGAACAAAAAGATAATGAACTGCAGCCGGGACAACTGGTCCCGGATTTTACGCTTCCGTCCAGTACTGGCGCGGATATATCGCTCAGCGATTATAAGGGCCGTCCGGTCGTTCTTTATTTCTATCCGAAAGATCAGACACCAGCCTGTACGCAGGAAGCCTGTGATTTTCGGGACCGGGCGGAATATTATGAACGTCACGGCGCCGTTCTTCTCGGCATCAGCGGTGATGACCTGAAGAGCCACGGCCGCTTTGCGGCCAAACATGAGCTGCCGTTTCCGCTGCTGTCGGATGTGGATCATGAGGTATGCAGGCTGTTCGGCGTCTGGCAGCTCAAGAAAATGTACGGCAGGGAATATGAAGGCATCGTGCGCTCCACCTTCCTGATCGACGCTGAGGGCAAGCTGGCCCGGGCATGGCGGAAGGTCAAGGTGAAAAACCACGCCGAAGAGGTGCTGGAAGCGGTCAAGCAGCTTCCTGGTGCTGGAGCGGGTGAATAAGGCGCTACGGGTGAGCCTAGGGAAACGACCGGGATCGGCTCCAAGGAGCCTGGGCCCGGTCTGTTTTTTTGTTTGGCTGAGAGTTGCGCTAGGTGTACGATTTTTCATATAAAAGGTAAAGGTAACCTTCGTCCCTCAGGATTTTATTCGAAAATCGTACAAATGCGAGAAAAGTTCAGGTCGTTTGGAGAGTTTTGTACGAATAATCATACAAAAAAAGAACCACACAGTGGCCTTTTCGGGATGAGCATACGAAAAAACGTACAAAAGTTGTCGCACAAGCTGTTACAGAAGCCGGGTGCGGAAGGCGGTGCTAAAGTTAGGTATAAAAGCTGGGGGCAACCGGTACAAAAGCTGGGGGCAACCGGTACAAAAGCTGGGTGAAAAGCGTTCCAGCTTGTCTGTTTTGGTTTGCTTGGTCTTGCTTGGTTCGTCTCGTCTAAGTTCTGCTCAGCTCAGTCCAATCCTACCCTACCTATTTGGCGCCATTTCTCCTAAATATATTCAAGGCTCATCTCCATCATGCCAGTGTTCAAGAATTAGCGCTCCGCACCGGTTTGGCTTCCTGACTAGCCTGGTCAGCGGCCTTATTCGAATCCGGAGACGGAGCGGGTGAATCGCTTGAAGTACCTGAAGTACCTGAAGTACCTGAAGTACCTGAAGTACCTGAAGTACCTGAAGTACCTGAAGTACCTGAAGTACCTTTGTTCCCTTCAACGGTGGCATTCTCACTCTGTTCATTGCTAATCTGCACTTCAGGCTGAGCCGGGGATTGAGAGCTGCGCTCCATCTGGATTCGGCGCTGGGCTTTGCGGTAACGGTACAGTACGGTTAACACAATGAGCAGCACGATAACGATTGAAGCGATGATCGAGTAATGGGCGGCCAGTTCAAACATGTATTTCCATTGGGGACCGAAGATTTTTCCGATACCGATGAACAAGGCTGACCACACCAACGCGCCCGAGTACGCATACAGCGCAAACTTCCGGAACGGGAGAGCAACCGAACCGGCAAAATATCCGGTGAAATGTCGGACCCCAGGCACAAAATAACCGATGAAGATCAAGCCAGAGCCGTATTTGGCGAACCAGCTCCTCGTTTTTTCAAGTTTGTGGGGAGGGAGGAAGAACCACTTGCCAAACTTTCGGATAAACGGAAGACCAGCCTTGCGGCCAATCCAATAAGTGATAGTGATGCCCATGGAGGTGCCGAGAAAAGCAAACAAAATCAGCAGCCGCCAGTCGAGCAGGCCTTTATAGGCCAGAAACCCGGCGTAAGCCATGGTTGTTTCTCCGGGAAAAGGGAGAGCGATAAATTCCAGCAGCAGTCCGATCCAAAGGACGAAATACCCGTGATCCCTAAATAAAGCCTCTAATTCATGCACAATGCTCATGTTTTATTTCACTCTCCAGCTGTTCCTCCGAAGGCTAGTCTATTTTATCCGGTGCCTCCATATAATCTAGCAAAGTCCAAACTCTTGTATGGATATATGGAGGTAGAATGATATGTATAGAAAGTCCTGGATATTTGTAATTGCAGCCGCCCTATGGCTGACAGCCGCGGCATTTTCCTCTAACAACCTGTCAACGGCGCCTTCAGCACAAGCAGCCGGGCAAGCAGCAAATTCTGGACAGGCAGCAGCTTTCAACCAAACGATAACCCCTGGCAGGCCAATAACCCCGATAAATTCAGTAACGAGTCCAACCAAGCTAGCGGACCCAGCCAAACCGGCTGTTCCGTCCAAAACGGTATACCTCACCTTTGATGATGGACCCAGCAAACTTACCGCCAGCGTGCTGAGCATTTTAGACAGGTATCAGATAAAAGCAACCTTTTTTGTGCTGGGCCAGCAGGCGCAGCGTTCACCGGAATTGATCCGGCAAATCGCAGATGCCGGGCATACAATCGGCAATCATTCCTATGATCACGATTATGATAAGCTATATCACAATTTTAGCGATTTTTGGGGACAAATCAAACAAACGGAGGAGATCCTTCGCAGTATTACGGGTAAACGGCCTCAATTGATCCGGGCTCCGGGCGGAACATTTGGGCATTTTGATCAAACCTACTTTGATTTATTGGCTCAAGCGGGCTACAAGGTGTTCGACTGGGATGTGGACAGCGGGGATTCCGAACGGAAAGGCGTTCCAGCCGCTGAGATCCTCAAGAAGGCTACGGACACCGGTGGTCAGGATCAGATTGTGCTCTTAATGCATGATGGTTCCGGGCATGACAATACGGTAAAAGCTCTGCCTCAAATTATCGAATATTACAAGGATAAAGGGTATACTTTTTCGGCGCTTGGACCGGATACGAAGCCGGTACAGTTCCCGATCTCCAAACATCTGCCGCAGGGGCGGCCGGCACCAAGCAGCACCTGGATTGCGAATCACATTACGATGAATGCCGCTTTGTTCGATCGTAATCTGCTGCCGCTGGAGATCTCAGCCGGAGGCGTACAGACCGCTCTGGATCCGGGAGAATATGAAGTGGAGAATGGCAAGCTCTACGTGCCGCTGCGGGCACTGGTCGAAAGACTAGGAGGAACGGCGGACTGGGACTCGGCCAATAGGCAGGCAAAGGTAACATGGGGTTACGGGCAGCTGCTCCTGCTGCCGGGATCGGGAACCGTTGTACGCGGTGGATTCGGGATAGTTGGAGTGAATGGGCAAATCGAGCCGAACCCCCCGAACACTCCGAACGGGCAAAATGGTAGAGAAGGAGTAGAGGGGCTAGTAGCAGGGGGGCCTGAAGAAGGGGCCTCCATCCGGATGATCGACGACTCGATTTGGATTTCCTTGAGAAGCCTGCTGGATGGGCTGGGGCATCCGGTACTGAAGGTCGCTAAAACGGATAAGCAGTGGGAGGTTAAAGCCTCTTAACCGGATTTTGAGTGGACTCTATGAAATAAGGTCTATTTTTTGCTGAAATGGAGAGAATGGCTGATAGATTGTTTCTTTGGGATCAGGAAAGGAGTTATCAGCTATGGCCTCTTCAATGCTTCATGAACACGCTTATACTTTATTACAGCGTTTTGCAGAGAGTTTGGATCAGATTATTGTCGGGAAAAGAAAAGAGATCGAGCTCACGCTCCTCGCCATGCTGAGCGGCGGACATGTGCTGCTCGAGGACGTGCCGGGTGTCGGAAAAACAATGCTGGTCCGTGCCATCGCCAAAGGCATCGGCGGCTCTTTCGGCCGGATTCAGTTCACCTCTGATTTAATGCCTGCGGATATTACGGGGGTGTCGGTTTACCGGCCTAACAGCGGGGAATTTGAGTTCCGGCCGGGACCGGTTTTATCCAATGTTGTCCTAGCGGATGAAATCAACCGCGCCGCGCCGCGGACTCAATCGGCTTTGCTTGAAGCGATGGAGGAACGGAAGGTAACGGTCGACGGCGCAAGCCGCAGGCTACCGCAACCGTTCCTGCTGCTGGCGACCCAGAATCCGCTGCATTTCGAAGGGACTTACCGGCTGCCGGAAGCCCAGCTTGACCGGTTCCTGATGCGGATTTCACTGGGGTATCCGAGCGTGGAGCAGGAAATCCGTCTGCTGGGGCAGCAGAATGAGCAGCATCCGCTGGACCGGATGCGTCCGGTCCTACTGGCGGAGGAAGTTGCAGCCATGCAGCGTCAGGTACGAACGGTGACGGTGGATGACAGTGTCAAACGGTATATGGTAGCGATAGCGGATGCCTCAAGGCGGCATGCCGGGCTTTCGCTTGGCATCAGCCCGCGGGGAACGCTGGCCTGGATGACGTCGGCACAAGCCGGGGCTTATTTCAAAGGCCGGATGTATGTTATTCCTGACGATGTGAAGGCCGTTGCTTATGCTGTTCTGCCGCATCGTCTGCTTTTATCGGCAGAAGCGAGGATGTCGGGGAGAACGGCGGAAGAGATCGTCCGGGAGCTGGTGCTGGGCACCGCTGTGCCGGTAAGCAGCCGCGCCGCGGCAGGTGGAGTGTCATGAGAGCGGCCGGGGTATGGATAGCCGGCTGTTCGGTTTGGGGGCTGATGCTGGCTGCTGTGCTTTGGCACGGCGGACGCACGGCTCTTTTTATGCTGGCTGTGTTGACTTTTATTTTGCTGCAGGGTGCCGCCGCCCGGTGGGTGGGGCCAAGGCAGGTATCGATCCGCCGTGAATTTTCAGCGGTTATGCCGTTAGCAGGCGAACCTGTACGGATGCGGCTGTTTGTACAGATGCAGGGCGGGCTGCCGCCAATCTGGCTGAAGCTTCGCGACGAGTTTGGCGGGGAAACGGCGGAATACTGGATCTTTGCCGGTTTCCGCCGGAACCTGATGATCAAGGCTTTGCCCCGCAGTTTGTCACGCGGGATTTATGGACAGGAGAAGCTCAATGCCAGCCATGCCGATTTGTTCGGCTGGTTCAGCTATAAACGGCCCAGTATAGTCAGCGGGCTGCTTCCGGTATTGCCTGTTCCGGCTGCAGCTGCCGCAGGAGAGAACGGGGGAGCAGGACACAAGCAGGAACGCCGGGAAGACGCCGGGGAACGTTTCGTTCCTTCCGGCCGGCCTGGAGGGTTGATTCGCGGTTATTTGCCGGGAGATCCGCTGAAGGCCATCGACTGGAAAATATCCGCCCGCCGCGGTGAATGGGCAGTCCGTTCACCGGAGGAAGAGGAGGCGCTCGTGTCCATCGTGCTGCTGGTCACGGAGCGGAGTGCTTACGAGGATCAGCCGAGGAAGCAGGATTTGCAGCCCGGCGGCGGCCGCTTGACCGCCGGCGCCGGGCCGCTTGCGGCCGCGGAGACGTTTGAAGCCGCCGTGTCGGCGGCGGCGTTTCTGCTCGCGGAAGCGGCCGCTCAGGGCCATGCCGTCATGTTCCGGCATGGCGGCATGGACCGGCTGTGCAGGTGGAACCCGCACAGCCTCGGGGAAGAAGGCCCGGCCGGACTCGCCGGGCTCTCCCTTGGCGCCGGGGCATGGACCGGCGCGGAAATGCTGGCAGCTGCGGTGCGAAGCTGCCCGGGGGTGCCGGTGACAGTGATCACCGGCAAGGCCGATTCACGTCTGCTGGACGTGAATCGGCAGGTGACCGAATGGGGAGCCACCATTCGGTTTGTGCACTGCGGCCTGTTGGAGGCCGGCACCAGCGTTGCCGGTGCCCCGGCCCGCCAGGCCGTGCCGGCCGGAGAGGAGGCGAAGCCCGATGCGGATGTTCCAGCATGAGGCGTCCGAGGGAAGCAGGGGGAGCTGGGGGAACGTGGGGGACGCGGGTAAACGTGGAAACCGGGAGAATCGGGAGAACCGGCCCTCTTTTTCGCCCATTATCCCTCTCTCTTCCCGCTGGCTCGGCGGTTTCTGGTGTTCGCTGCTGCTCTGCGGCTTGTTTCTGCAATGGCTTGAGCCTTTGCGGATCCTTGGCGGGACAGACAGCCGGGTCTACTATGTGGTACTGGCCTTGTTAACGGCATTCCTTCTACTGATCGGCTGTCTGGGGCTTCCGCTCTGGATGACCTCGGTATTGTCCTTTGCAGCGCTTTGTCAAGCGATGGTCCATGTGAATGGGGAGGGCCTGGGGTGGAAATGGCTGATCGACTACGGCCCTATTCTGCTGAAGGATGCTTCCATTTGGGCGAGCACCGGCAGCATGGCGGACATCAGCCAGGCCTCACGGGTGCTGGTGCTGCTGACCGGCTGGATCTTATTGGTCTTATCCGTTCAACTACTGGCTATTAATCGCTACACAGCTCTATTGTTTCTCTGCATCACGGCCATTTATTTGTTTGCATTTGAACTGACAGCCGGGCTGAATATGTTCTGGCCAATCGTGTACGCTTTTGGGCTGGGTCTGCTTCTGCAGTTCACCTTGGTCTACTTCAGGCATGCGGCTGATCGGGATAAGGACAATATAACGGCTGAGACCGCTGGAAAAAGAATGGCTCTACAGTTCTCAGGTGAACAAGGAGAACAGGGAAAACAAAGAGAACAAGGAGAACAGGAAGAGCAAAGGGAGCAGAAAGAGATAAGAGGACTAAGAAAAGCAAGTAATGGATTCACACAAAATACAGGTCTCGGTAACGCTGATTTTGGTGAGACGGTCCTCGGTACTGCTAGTTTTGGTACTGCTAGTTTCGGTAATGCTGGTTTTAGTAATGCCGATTTTGGTGATACCAATCCCGGTAATGCTGTTCTTGGCGATATAGAGCCCCGTCATGCTGCTCTCCATCATGCTGATCTCGGTAAACCAGCAGAGGATTCTTTGCGAAGACAGGGACCCTCTACCGGTCGAGTTCTTATGGGAATGGGAGGATTTATTGTTGCCTTCGGGATTGGGGCATCCTTGGCAGCGGCTTTTGTTGTTCCCGTCAAACCAGCGCAGGCTGTAGATTGGGGACAGGCATTTGGCAGCATGGAGACATGGGCCGAATCCGAGAGCAGTGCAGGCAGCGGTTATTCCGTAACCGGATACGGCGGCAGCGATGAAGAGCTGGGGAGCCCGCTTAAGCTGCGGGAGGACGTTTATTTCACGGCCGAATCTCCGCAGCAGACCTATTGGCGTGGAGAATCCTTGAGTTATTACGACGGACGCGGCTGGACGGAGCCGGATCCTTCGCCTGCGGCTGAAGGCGTGAACTCTCCTCCGGCAGAGGAAGCCCCGGGCGATTCACCAGAGGACAGCACAGCAAGCAGCACTTCCGGGACCGCAATTCAAAAAATCACCTTTGCCGAACCTCAATACGGAACAGTCCCTTTGTTCGTCGGCGGGGAGCTTCTGGCGGTTCGTCAGGTGAACACGGAGGCCGGGACTCCTTCATCGCCGTATTCGGCAGCTTCTTCGGCCTACACGCTGCTTGAAGACAAGGAAGCCGGATCGGCTTATTTGAAGACTTCTTCGACAAGCGGCGCCATCCGCAGTTATGAAATAGCAGCGGCTCTGAAACCGGAGATGCCTGCAGAAATGTCTTCAACTGATCTCAGTGCCAATGGTAATGGTATCGTTCAGTCGGACCCATCCGAAATTCGTTACCAGTATCTTCAGCTGCCGGCAGCGCTCCCGGATTCCGTGCGGAATTTGGGTCAGTCGATTGTGTCCGGAACGACCAGCCGCTATGAAGCGGCCAAAGCGGTTGAAACTTATTTACAAAGCAACTACAAATATACGTTAAACACGTCGATCCCGGCAGCCGGCCGTGATTTCGTTGAGGACTTCCTGTTCCGGGAGCGGGCGGGATACTGTGACCATTTTTCAACGGCTATGGTGATTCTGCTGCGGAGTCAGGGAATCCCCGCCCGCTGGGTTAAAGGTTTTGCTCCCGGACAGTCAAACGGCTCCGGCGAATATACGGTCCGCTATGCGGATGCCCATTCCTGGGTAGAGGTTTATTTTCCAGGCCAAGGCTGGGTTCCATTTGAGCCAACACCCGGATTCACGGCAGCATCTGGAGATGCCGCGAGTGGTTTCGGAAGCGCAGCTCATGGACAGCAGCCTGCGGCTTTACATACTTTTGGAAAAGGGTGGAGCATGGACCTGCCCGACGTTACGGCTGTTTTTGCTGCAGGTCTGATCCAGGTTTGGACTTTGGCTGAGCAGGCGGGCGGAGTGTTTAACCGTTATCAAACGGTAATTGTTGCTGCTGTTCTCCTTCTGCTGCTGGCGTTCGCATTCATGGGAATGCGCAGAGGAATGATCGGCAGCGGAGGATTTGTTCGCAGAAATCCGCTTAAACAAGTCTCCTCCAAATCGAACACGCCGTCAGATGAACGACATTTCCCGGGAAAAGTCGAGCTGCTCCGCTCGGCCGACGCGGCCTGGGCAGGACTGCACAAACGGTACGGCAAGCTAGCAAATGGAGCGACCGCAAGGGAATATGCGGAAGCTTTGCAGCGAAGAATGGATGAGCCAGGAAAGGCCGAAATGGAGCGGTTTATGAGCGTTTGGGAGCCGCTTTATTATGGAGGGGATTTGCCGGATCGGCAAACAACCCGAAGATTTTTGGATACCTGCCGGAAATTGGATTCATGATAAGGGAAGGACCCCTTGAACTTTCTTGACGTTGTCTTTTGTCGTTGCGTATAATGGGTCTCAAGAATTGAGGGAGGCTCGGAAATGAATAAGCCAAATGAAATCATTGTCGTCCTGGATTTCGGGGGACAATATAATCAGTTAATTGCAAGACGTATCCGCGATCTTGGGGTATACAGCGAACTGCTGCCGTATAATACGCCAGTAGAACGTATTAAGGAAATTGCACCAAGAGGCATCGTGTTCTCCGGCGGACCATCCAGCGTGTACGGCGTGGATGCCCCGCATGTAGACCCGGCGATTTATGACATTGGAGTTCCAATTTTCGGCATTTGCTACGGGATGCAGCTTATGGCCCAGCAATTGAACGGTAAAGTAGAACGTGCGGCTAAACGGGAATACGGCAAAGCTGATGTCGATTTCGTTCCTGACTCGGCTTTGACCAAAAATCTGGATTCAAGACAAACGGTTTGGATGAGCCATGGCGACCATGTTGTGGCGCTGCCTGAAGGTTTCAAGGTTGCCGCTTCGACTGACCATGCTCCGATTGCTGCTTTTAGCAACGACGAGCGTAAAATGTACGGTGTACAGTTCCATCCGGAGGTCCGCCACTCCGTGTACGGCAATGAAATGATCCGCAATTTCCTTTATGAAGTCTGCGGCTGCGAAGGCAACTGGAGTATGGAAACCTGGATTGAAGATACCATTCAGGACATTCGCAATCAGGTCGGCGACAAGAAGGTCCTATGCGCATTGAGCGGCGGCGTGGATTCGTCCGTTGTAGCCATGCTGATTCATAAAGCGATTGGCGATCAACTGACTTGTATGTTCATCGACCATGGTTTGCTGCGCAAAGGCGAAGCCGAAAGCGTAATGGAGACTTTTGTCGGTAAGTTTGATATGAAGGTCGTTAAGATCGATGCCAGCGAACGTTTCCTGTCCAAGCTGAAAGGCGTGGATGATCCGGAGCAGAAACGTAAAATCATCGGCAACGAATTCATCTACGTGTTTGACGAAGAGTCCGCGAAGTTTGACGATTTTGCCTTCTTAGCTCAAGGTACCCTGTACACGGACATCGTGGAAAGTGGCACGGCTACGGCACAAACGATCAAATCCCACCACAACGTGGGCGGCCTGCCTGAAGATATGAAATTTGAGCTCGTAGAGCCTTTGAAGACACTCTTTAAAGACGAAGTCCGTAAAGTGGGCGAGGAATGCGGCCTGCCGAAGGAGATCGTCTGGAGACAGCCGTTCCCGGGTCCGGGCCTTGCGATCCGCGTGCTTGGCGAAGTAACGGAGGACAAGCTGCACATCGTGCGTGAGTCTGATTACATCCTGCGCGATGAAATCGCCAAAGCCGGTCTCGACCGTGAAATCTGGCAGTACTTCACGGCACTGCCGAACATGAAGAGCGTAGGCGTTATGGGTGACGCTCGTACGTATTCTTACACCGTAGGCATCCGTGCGGTAACGTCCATCGATGGCATGACCGCCGACTGGGCGCGTATCCCTTGGGACGTGCTGGAGAAAATCTCCGTACGTATCGTCAACGAGGTAGAGAACGTCAACCGCGTCGTGTATGACATTACCTCGAAGCCGCCGGCGACGATTGAGTGGGAATGAATTGGATTGAAATGATGTAGTAGGATGCCGGGAAGCCTTGATAAATAATGATTTCGGCGTTAGCTACATGATGACTTCCAATTGACGTGCAACTAACTATAGAGTCTTAAAAATTACTCTCTTTTATCTGCGTTGTTCAGCAAATAGAAGGGAGTATTTTTATGACCAAAATTAAGGAATTGCTTCAGGATATCAAGCTCAATCAAGAAATTTGGGGTCGTGTGAAGAAGTATGTTGATTTGTGCATGTTCCGCGTTTGGAAAGGGTTTATGGAGAAAGAAATAGGGATTGTAGAAGTGGGAATGTAAGTCATGTTAATGGAGAGAGTGTACAAACAGCGTGTCCATGGAAAAAATCATTTACAGCTTACCGGTGGTTCAAACAAACAGGAAAAAGCATCATGAATGCTACTAATTTTTCAAAAAATTTTATAGAGAGACAGGAATCTATTCGCAAAAAGTATGAACTCCAGCCGCACATCAACGGAAAGCAAATTTGATAAATTTCTGGAATCATACTTCAGGAGGAGAAGATGAAAACTCGTTCGACCTGTAAGCAAGGAGATCAACCAGGAATCATCTGCAAAGCCCATATTGGCTTCGATATTCCTTTTTCGAAATTCGCAAAGTTGAGGCAATTTTGACTGTTCTACCATCAGGAGTAACAATGGAAATAAGCAAAAGATTAAGTATTGTTGATTATTTCATGTTGCAACTGAAAGTTCTCTTTTTTATTGTTAAAAAGTTTGTAAGGTTTGGATTTGAAGCTGAATCAGTTCATACTTCATTGTGTCAAACAACCAAGTAGTTGTAAAGTATTAGGAAAAATAGAGGGGAAATCTGGAAATGTGTCGAATAACAAAAATAAATGACAGATAGTTTTGCAAGCATAGGGCGATTATAGGGTGGGTGATTAACGGTGGCGATGCGCAGTCCAAGCGAACCGGAGAAGCAATTAATTATTGATAAAATTCATGAAATGTGTCCTACAACTGAACAACTTGAAAGAGTGTGTCGTGTAGTTCTTAAGGAGCATCCTTACGATGTTTACCCGCAGCGTTCTACTACAATTCAGGCATTAAATGCGTTAGTAGAGCGGTCAGTGCAAAAAGGTGTCGCTTCTAGCCTAGTGACAGAGTTTGAGTTAACCATTCAGAGAACTATAAATGACAGCTCAGAGTTTAGACCAATAGATGCAGACTTGGCAAATCAATTTGGCAATATGTTTACTTCACTTTTACAAGCACTTGAACAGATGGATGACTCTGAGTTGGAACAATACACAGCAGATATTGACAGCGCGGATATGACTGAGTTTAAAGATAAGCTTGCTAATAAAGCAAAGTTTTCTAAGGATAAGCAAGAACATGCATTGAGGAGCCGGACAGAGATATCAGTCCTTCAACGATTAGCAAAAAAATTGGGCTATCGTAAATACAACAAGTTAAAAAAGAAGGTCATGTATCTATACTTCCGGATTTGTGACAGCTATCCAGCTAATCAATTTGCGGCAGATTATAGATTCGAACGGTTGCTCGAGCACTTATATGAACAACTTCCTGCGCAAATTCGGGAGTATTACGATGAATGTCTTGAACAAATAACTGGGGTTATTTTCGATACAACATACGATTGTTACATTTTTAATGAATGAAGGTGAGTCACTCTGTCTACGCGTAATATTGAACATGAGCTAGCTATGTATGATATGGATGAGAGCAGTTCTTTCAATGGATTTATATTACTTATGATTTTGAAATTTTTTTCGAAATGCACTATGAACCAGGTAGCTTGTTCCTTATATCTGGTACGCTTCCCTAAAATTCTTGCCAGACTTTTAACTAAGGAAGAAGAAATGAAGTTTAATGAATTTGTTCCGGAATGGGAAATTGGAAATTTGGATGCACTGCTTGTCCCTTATATTAATCAAAAATATGACACGCGTTTTATACGAGGTATAAAAGAGTTATTTGCTAGAGGTCTAATTAGTATCGAAGGTGAAGATGTCCGCCTGACTTCTTCTATAGAATTTCCATCAAAAAGCGATGCGATCATGAGCATCGAAAACAAAGCTTATTTTTCTAGTCTTGTTGTAAAGAGGACAGATATTTCAATACTTAATGAAAAAATATCACGAATAGTAGGAGAAGAACAATGGGGAATTTTCTCTTCATCAACCGTGTAGCGGTAAACCCGCCTAAAGGGAAAACTGATGTCACATTTAGAGGTGGCTTGAACGTAATTCGTGCTACGCTGATAAGCGAAGCTTCTGAAGATTCAAAAGATAGTCAACCTGGAATACGTAATAGCGTCGGAAAAACAACTTTTGCCCATATGTTGGACTATGGGCTGGGTAAAAGCCTTTTTTTAAATAAGGACAAGGCACTTGGACGTAAGTCATTGGAATCGCATGATTTATTAATGGAGTTTAGAATCGGAGATGAACAATTTACTGTCCAGAGAAACTTAGTTAAAGGTGACATATGTATTTTGTATAGAGAATGGATTATCGATGATCTACTAAATGGTGTGCAAAAAAATGGTGAAAGATTCCCAATAAAAGACTATAGAAATTTTATGGAAGATAAGCTATTTTCAGGAACTAACATTTTTGAAGGTGAGAGATTTATATCGTTCCGTGATATTATGCAAATCATTTTTAGAGATCAAGTTGGAGGATTTGAATCGATTGATAAGACGGGGAACTATTCTTCGAACGCAGAGGCTAAACGTAAGCTGCAACAATATCTTTCAGGGTTAACTACCGCGGAGACATTGAATGCCGATATACAAGTAAGTAATGCGGAGGAAGCTGAAAAAGAAGCTAAAAAGGCTTTCGATATCATAAAGAAATATGTCAACCATAAGGTTAACCAAGCTGAAGAGGTTATACGATCAGAAGCAACAGTAGTGATTGAGCAAATTCAAGTTAAAAATGAAGTAGTAGCTGATCTAAAACAACAATTAATTCTGCTACAACAAAGAAATGATGAACGAGTTGAGCAAAAGCAGGAGTTTCTCCAAATAAAACTAAGTCTCTCTAAAGAAGAGAACTTAGTTAGAAAGAGGATTAATAGTTTCCAAGCTACTTTAAATGAAGTGCAAACTGAAAAAGAAAATATAGAAACAGCTCATTATGCACATCTGCTACTAGATACTTATGAATATGAAAAATGCCCTGTATGTTTGGTAGACATTACAGGCGACCCGTCTTTTAAATGCCCTCGAAGTACATCCAATGAAGAGGACTCAGACAGAGCTTTGGAAACCATGCAGACTATTTTGTCAAACGAAAGGCAAGACTTAATACAAGCTATTGCTGAGCTAAATCATACTTTAGAGGAAATCCAATTGAAGGCAGTTGAGATTGATAGCGAAATAGCGGATTTAAATCTTGAAATATCAGAAGATGCTAATGAGATATTAAAAAATATCGAAGAAAAAGAAAGAGAGCAAAAAGAACTAACGGAAAAATTAACAGGATTAAAGCAGGATTTAGAGTATTTCCGAGATCATGACGATTATAGAAGAAAACATGGCTTAGCGAAAGATAACCTTACAATTGCAAAAGCCAATCGCAATCGAATACAACAACAAATGGAAGATAATATAGAAAGTTTGAAAAATTATTTTCAGGAAGTTGTTTCGTATTTGTATTTCGGGAATCGTATAGGTTCATTTCAGTTAAGCAAGATTGCGAAAAACTTTGAAGCTACTATTAGGTATCTTAATTTGAGTGAGGGCAGAGATACTGGTGCAGCAGCGATCACCTTAGCGGTTATAGCATTCGACCTAGCGTTATTAAAATTAGCTATAAATTCGAATACACCACACCCAAGATTACTTGTTCATGACTCACCTAATATTAATGATATTGACCCATCTGTTTATAACAGAATATTTACGTATGTTAGAGATGAATTGGAAAAGCCATTTGTTGAAAATGATATAGAACCAGATTTTCAGTATATTATTACAACCATATTAATGCCAGATGAGCTAGCAGATGATCCTTATGTCAGATTGGAGTTAAATAATAATGGAGACAAAGGAAAACTCTTTGAATTTACATTTTGATAATATTCCCGCAAATCAACAAAGGTTGATAAATTTCTTGAAGCATTCATACTCTGAAGAAGAAATTTATGCATTAGGGCGAATGCTGAATTTAGAAAAAGAAGACTATGTTGGAAAGGGTATAACTAAGCAGCAATTATGTGGCTCATTTGTTGAGATGGTTACTCAAAGGTCATTGTACGAAGGACTGTTTGTGCTTCTTGAGTCTCCTACGTATGTTCGGACAAGAATATATCAGGAATTTGGTGATTTAGGAATAAAGGAACCTTTAGCTGAAAACAAATTAGAGGAAATTGTGCAAGAATGCTTCGAACAAAGCAAAATAAGATTAAAGGATACTTCCTTTTCAGATTGGTTAGCTGATTGGAAGAGATCAATGGTACTTGTTTTAGGCAAAGATAATACCCCTGAAGCATGGGATAAACTTACGAGAATTTGTGATGTACTAAGAGAAATGGGGTATTCCCCCTATTTAATAAAGGATCAACCGGATATCGGACTGTTAACTAATGAAGAAAAAATGTTGGCATATGCTGCGGCATCAAGATTTGTTGTTATTGAGAAATCTGAGCCATCTGGCCATATTGATGAGGCCCATATTTGCGCAACCAATCGGTTAGTTGGAATATGGCTAAGAGAAGAGGGAAAAGGCGATACCTTGATGCAGGGAGATTATGAAGTAAGTTTCCTTAATATTAAAAGTTTTACTTATGGTATAGGAAATATGAGTGATGCGATTAGTACCGGTGTTGACTGGGCCGAAGGATATTTGAAAGAAAAAGAGACAAAGTTAAACTCATTGTATCCATTTAGACGTTAGGAATTCGAGGATTCTATCCAAAGCCTGACTAGCAGCCCCCTCGACTTCAACATGGCTCGACTTGCTGAATTGCCTCGTACTCTTCAGAGAACTATGATCAATAAGCCGGGACAAGAAAAAAAGGGAATTTCGGCATTTACAATTCTCCAGTAGTTAGATGTGAACAATAGGTTTAGGTTGCCCATTGTGAATAATGCTTTACATGTTTGTGAGATCCTCGAAGTAGACCCGCATAAAGTTAATGAACAGGAAGATCGTCGGATATCAGGTTAATTTCCTGACGATTTTTTATTTTTGATTAGCTAAATTATAGTATCTCAATAATTCTTATTACCACTACTTTAAATCACCATAACCTAACTATCATAAAAAGGTATCGGAAATTTTGGGTCTGGACATGGCATTTGAACGGAGCTTGGGAAAAAGATTAAGTGAACTACATGCAGTGGAATAACCCAAGAACAGTTAGCAGATTGTGCAGGATTAGGTAGGACATGGTTAGTAGAATTGAACGATACGAGTATTCTATAAGCATTCTCGACATAGAAAAAATCGTGAGTGAGTTAAATGTTTCGATGTGATACTGGGACAAAAAAGCCCTACTTAAAGAATTCAGAGAGTCAAATCTTCCTTAGGGAGGCTTCAAGACAATTGTCGTAATACTTTTGCCCTTTTCAAAGATGGTGATTTAAGATAATAGTATTGTAATGAATACCTATGAAAAGTATTATTTGGGTAACTAGAAACACGGTCGAAAAGAGGAGGATTTCTATGTCGTACCTAACATTCAATAAGTTGAACAATATGTCTCAGTCGATTCAAAAGTCTCTTAATGAAAATTACCAATTCAGCACTTCAAATACGGTTTTCTTGTCCCATCGTCACGACGATAAGGAAGAGGTTAAGAAAGCGGTTGGGTTTTTAGCGCAATTTGGTCAAAGGACATATATTGATTGGCTTGACCACAGTATGCCTAGCCAGACATCATCTGAGACGGCTGAGAAGCTGAAACAGAGAATTAACGTTTCAAATAAATTCGTGTTATTGGCAACACCGGGAAGCATTCAATCAATTTGGATACCATGGGAGCTTGGGCTAGCTGATGGAGCGAAAGGAATGGATAGAATAGCTATCCTCCCACTTTTGTATAAAGATACGACTTGGGATGAAAGGGAATATTACGGTCTATACAATTACATAGAACAAGTTGCTGATGGGCGGTGGGGTGTTTTTAAGCAAGGAGAATCAAATGGAGTTACTTTAGAGCACTGGTTTGAATTGTGAATACAGGAGGATTATCTATGGATAAAGATATTGCCGAATTTCTGAAAACTTATAAAACTGCTATTGAGGAGTCTAATGCGGCTGTATTTGCGGGCGCAGGATTGTCTAAACCTGCGGGATTTGTGAACTGGAAGGAACTGCTTCGAGATATCGCTGAAGAAATCAATTTAAATATTGATAAAGAAAGTGATCTTATAGCAGTAGCGCAATACCATGTTAATGAGAACGGTGGAAACAGAGGGAAAATAAATCAGGCATTGATTGACGAATTTACAAAGGATGTCGAAATCACCGAAAATCATAAAATTTTAGCAAGGCTGCCTATAGATACATATTGGACAACCAACTATGATAATCTAATCGAGGAAGCCTTGAAGATTGAAGGAAAAAGAATCGACTCGAAAATAACGACCGAAAACTTAGCGGTAACAAAACCGAATAGTGATGCTAAGATTTATAAAATGCACGGGGATATTTCATTACCTCATGAGGCCGTTTTAACTAAAGATGATTACGAAAATTATAACAACAAGCGGCAGCTATTTACTACGGCTCTTCAAGGCGACCTCGTTTCAAAAACGATGTTGTTTATTGGATTTAGTTTTGATGATCCCAATTTGGAATATATTTTGAGTCGCATAAGAATCCTTTTGGGTCAGAATCAACGTACTCATTACTGCTTTATGAAGCAGGTGCAGCGAGATGATTTTAAGGAAGAATCAGATTTTTTATATGCTGAGATAAAGCAGAAGTTAAAAGTGAATGATCTGAAAAGATATAGCATTAAAGTGCTTCTGGTAAGTCAATATGAGGATATTACGGCTATCCTCAAGGAAGTGGAACAGCAATATAAGAGAAGAAATTTATTTGTATCCGGTAGTGCTTCTAACTATGGAAATTGGGGAGAGCAGCGCTGCTTAGAGTTCGCAAGTAACCTCAGTAAAGCAATAATCCAAAACGGGAACAATATTGTAACTGGTTTTGGTCTCGGAGTTGGCAGTTGTGTAATCTCGGGTGCGTTGGAAGAAATCTATAAAACGAGAAGTCAGCGGGTAGAAGAACGTCTGATTTCGAGACCTTTTCCCCAAAATAC
Source organism: Paenibacillus physcomitrellae (assembly GCF_002240225.1). Lineage (NCBI taxonomy): Bacteria > Bacillati > Bacillota > Bacilli > Caryophanales > Paenibacillaceae > Paenibacillus > Paenibacillus physcomitrellae. Next base: position 3,857,776 of record NZ_CP022584.1, read on the forward strand.
AACTGGTCAAATCCCTATAAAGGAATTGTGGACTAAACACAGAAATAACATGATTCAAAACGTAGGGATTTCCGTTTTTATGTTTGGTAATAAAATTGATGCTTCAACTGGTGCTGTAATAGAAGCAAATGGCATGATTGAAGAGTTCGAAATAAGCGTGAATCTCGGCGTAATACCCATTCCCATTGGTGCGACCGACTTTACTGCTAAAAAAATATGGGAGACTGTTTTAAATGATTTTGACGGGTATGTTCCCGATGTTGGACTGAGAGATAGGTATCAATTGCTGGGCGATGTGAGCCAGACTGACAAAGTGTTGATTAACACTGTAATTGAAATTGTGAATATGCTTGAAAAAAGAAAAAGGTAATAAAGGGGGAGGTTCAGGTATGGCACGTAAAACATTCATTTCTTATAAGTATAGCGAAGCTCAACATACAAGAGATCGAATAATTAAGGCTCTTGGCGCAGATGCTCGTTATTATCAAGGTGAAACCAGCACCTCGCCTAATTTGACAGACAGAAAGACAGAAACCATTAAAAATCATCTTAAGAGCATGATTTTTGATACTTCGGTAACTATTGTTGTTATCTCTCCAAATATGAAGCAGAGTAACTGGATTGACTGGGAGATTGAATACTCTTTGAAGGAGATTACTAGAGAAGACAGAACGTCAAGAAGTAATGGCATTGTAGGTGTAATCCAAAAAGATTATTATTTTGGTGGATATGGGTGGATTCTTAGTTCGGTTACAAATTCTGATGGTTGCAAGTCAAGAAGCATTGATGAAAGCAAGTTGTATGAGATTATCATCAAGAATCGTACAAACCAAAAAGATCCTGTATATGTTTGCCCAAATTGCCAGAGTGTTGATTCTCTAAATGGCTCGTATATCTCCTTGGTAACTGAAGATGATTTTGTCGCAAGTCCGGATACGTATATCGAAAATGCATATGAGAAGAGTAAACGGATTAATGATTTCGAAATTACAAAAACGATTAAAACTCAACAGAATTGGTGGTCACCATGGTGAATCAATAAATTTAACTTAAACAAAAAGCTGCGTTATGAAACTCCTCATAACGCAGCTTTTTGTGCTATCTACTATTGAAATTGGTCATTTTACCGCTACAATTGATATACCGAACAACGTGGTAAATGAATAGTAATTAACTCTATAATGCACACCTATTCCCATACGGTCGGCATCCGTGCGGTAACGTCCATCGACGGCATGACCGCCGACTGGGCGCGTATCCCTTGGGACGTGCTGGAGAAGATCTCCGTACGTATTGTTAACGAAGTGGAGAACGTGAACCGCGTCGTGTACGACATTACCTCGAAGCCGCCGGCGACGATTGAGTGGGAATAGTCTGCTAAACGTTTAATTTCAAAACCGTATCCTGACTTAGGGATACGGTTTTTTGCGTTCTATGTATTTCTATATATTCCTAAGTATTTTAATGTATTTCATCCTGTTCCATCTTAAGCGGCAGAGTCAGAGTCACATAACAATCCTAACGCCTCCCTTTCATCTGCGTATTTCTGCAAATGAAGGGGATTTTTTTAATCTTCACTTGCTCACATTCGTATTGCTTATTATACTTAAGTGAATTAAGCATTTTTATGAATGCAGCTGCTTGGTGCTAAGTGCATATCCATATCCACATCGATATTCGCATCCACCTCCATATCCAAATGCCGAATTTGCATGTATCTGAATACTCCCTCAAAGAAGGAGCTGACTATAACGATGTACCAGGAACAAAGGTTAACCTGGATCAGAACGTATTTGTCTTCCCATAAAACGATCAAACTTGAAGAGATCTGCGAAATGCTGGGGGTTTCAAGAGATACGGCACGCAGAGATCTTGTTAAGCTCGATGAACGCGGGGACATTATCCGGGTGAAGGGGGGAGCGGCTTTGCCGTCCTCAACTCCAGTGCTGATCGACTACACCGCGCGGCAAGCCACCGAAGGGAAAGAGCGGATCGCCCAGAGAGCTGTGTCGCTGATTCATGACCATTATGATCTGCTGATCGATACATCCTCCACCTGCGCATTGATGGCTAAACATATGGGCCATAAAACGGTTAACGTACTTACCAACTCCATAGATCTGGTCGACCTGCTGGGTAAGCATACCGAGATCCAGGCTTTTTTGCTGCCGGGGAAATTTAATAAGAAGCACAGAAATCTGACAGGTCCGAGAACGATAGAGATGCTGAACGACTTCAAGGTTGACCAGCTTTTCCTGGGAGCCTGCGGCATTAGCGGGGATGGTTTGACTTCTCCGGACGAAGAGGAAGCTTTCCTGAAGAAAAAAATGATCAGCCGCGCCCGTCAAGTCGTGCTGCTGGCCGATCATACCAAATTCCAAAGGGAATTCCTGCACAAGGTTTGCGATCTGGAAGACATTGATGTCATCGTTACCGATCTAGCGCCGGATGATGACATGAAGGAACAAATGAAAGACCATGACATTGAACTTATTATTCAGGAAGAGAGTGAGGATATCGAATGGAAACCATTAAAGTAGGGTTGGTTGGCTACGGTTTGTCGGGAGCTACCTTTCATGCGCCGCTAATGGGCGTGTTAGAAGAGTTTGAAATAGCCAAAGTGGTTAGCTCTAATACAGACAAGGTACAGCAGGATTTGAAAAATGCGGAGGTTGTAAGCAGCCTGGAACAGGTGCTGGCTGACCCGGCAATTGATCTGGTCGTGATTACAACGCCGACTCATCTGCATTTTGAAATGGCCAAACAAAGCCTCATGGCCGGCAAACATGTCATCCTGGAGAAGCCTATGGTCGTAGAAGCGAGGGAGGCCACAGAGCTGATCCGCATAGCCGAGGAACAAGGGCTGCTGTTAAGCGTCTATCACAACCGGAGATGGGACAATGATTTTCTGACGGTGAAGAAGCTGGTGAACGAGGGGGCGCTTGGCGAAATCAATACTTACCAGGTTCATTTTGACCGTTTCAGACCACATGTCAGAGACCGCTGGAGAGAACAGCCTTTCCCTGGATCGGGTACGCTGTATGATTTAGGCTCCCACCTCATTGATCAGGCCCTAAACCTGTTTGGCTGGCCGGAATCTATATCAGCTGATGTGTTCGGGCAAAGAGAGAACGCGCAGACTGATGACTATTTCCATCTTGTGCTCGGATATAGCAAACTGCGGGTTATTTTGCATGCCGGCTCTATCGTGGCTGGGAATGGTCCCCGTTTTCAGGTACACGGCAGCAAGGGCAGCTTTATCAAATATGGAATTGACGGACAGGAGAATTTGCTAAAAGAAGGTCACAAGCCTGCAGACTCTTCCTTTGGAGCAGATCAACCGGAGTTTTACGGCAAGCTCATTACTGTGGACGGAGAAACGGAGAAGCAGGACACGATCGAAACTTTACCGGGCTCCTATTTGACTTATTACAAGCAAATTGCTGCAAGCCTGCTGCAAGGAGCCAAACCTCCTGTAACGGCTCAAGAAGGTTTGGCGGTTATTGCTATTATTGAAGCAGCGCTCGCAAGCAGCAAGGAGAAGAAAACGATCGTTCTGGATCGGTATAAAGAGTTTTAGAATAGTTTTCCGTAATTGGCACAACCTAAAAAGACTATATACTGGAAATGGCGAACGTTTAAAAACGATATAATCCCGAATATTCGTATTTTATCATTGACAAGGTCTCTTTCCGTGCCTAAAATATGTTTTGTAACTGCTATGTAAGGTATCTGTCATGGCATATGAGAACTGCTGCTGACAATTCAATAGTATTCGTATAATTCCGGGAATTGGCCCGGAAGTTTCTACGAGGTCACCGTAAATGATCTGGCTACGAAGTGAGAAGACGCGCACCCTGCAAGGCTGTTTTGGCCTGCTGAAGGCTGCTGCAGAAATGGGTTTGCGAATCGAATTTGCGAATCCGTCTTCTTGGCTACTGCGAGGACCCGGGGAATAGATGTATGCCCGGGTTGTTTGTCGTTCCTGCAGTTCTTGCGGGTTTTGAGGTTTATGATTATTTAAGGGGGATTTAGGTAAATGGATCGTTTTTTCAAGCTGAAAGAGAACGGCACATCGGTAAGAACCGAAATTATCGCGGGCATTACCACCTTCATGACGATGGCGTACATCCTGTTCGTGAACAACTTGTTCCTGGGACCGGATGGGGCCGGTATTCCGGCTGACGGCGTATTTTTCGCAACGTGCGTAGGCGCAGGCCTGATTACCATCATCATGGGCTTGTTCGTTAACATTCCGATCGCGCTGGCGCCGGGTATGGGTCTGAACGCTTATTTCATGACCGTCGTGCTCAGCTCGGACGGAAGAATTACTTGGCAGGCGGCTTTGGGCGCCGTGTTTATTTCGGGGATTATTTTCCTGATTCTGACGGTAACGAAGATTCGCCAGCTCCTGATTGTGGCTCTGCCGCAAAGCTTGAAGGCTGCAATTACAGTAGGTATTGGTTTGTTCGTAGCCAGCATCGGCCTTAAACTGAGCAACCTGATTGGCGTTAACTTGTCCGGTGTTACAGATCCAACTCAGACGATCGGCGGAAGCAGCATCAACTTTACGTTTGGCGATATGGTACACAGCCATGAAGTGCAGCTGACTCTGATTGGTCTGATCCTCATTGCGATTCTGATGGCGCTTCGCGTGAAAGGTGCGCTGCTGATCGGCATCGTGGCGACTACGCTGATCGGTATCCCTATGGATGTTACCAACACAAGCGGTTTGTCTGGAGCGACCTGGTTCCCGAACCTGAATGATCTGGCTGTCGGCAAATTTGATCTTGGCGCTGCCTTTAAACTCGGTTTGTTCGAAATCGTATTTGTCTTCACGTTCGTCGAGCTGTTTGACACCTTCGGCACGCTGGTAGGTACGGCTACTCGCGCCGGCTTGATGAAGGACAAAGAGAAAGGCGAGAAAATGATCGGGAAAGCAATGCTGGTAGACGCTGTCGGCGTCAGTGCCGGTGCCGCTCTCGGTACAAGTACGGTTACGTCCTATGTGGAAAGTACGGCGGGTGTTGCCGAGGGCGGACGTACAGGTCTTACAGCAATTACGACCGGCGTATTGTTCCTGCTGTCCCTGTTTATCGCACCGCTTGCGGGCGTTGTGCCTAGTGCTGCTACGGCCCCGGCGCTGATTATCGTCGGCGTGCTGATGATGGGACAAGTGAAGAGCATCGAATGGGATGATTTCCTGTATGCCTTCCCTGCTTTTGTAACGATTATTTTGATGCCATTTACCGGCAGCATCGCGAACGGAATTTCGGCAGGCATTTTGTCTTACGTCATTCTAGCCCTTTGCAGCAACCTGGTATCCAAGAACAAAGTGAAGATCCACTGGCTGATGTGGGTGCTGGCGGTTATCGTACTTGCCCGTTATATTTTTATCGGCTCGGAATAAGATCCGGCGGTTTGCAGGTTTTTCACCCTTATCTATCGAAAATAGAGAAGCAGTTCGGCTTTTGACGCCGGGCTGCTTTTTTGCTTCTACCTATCCATTATCCATTACGGCTCGTGAGGTGTGACAATCATTGGAGAATAATCGAACCAGAACGACCAGAATCCGATTGAACAAAAGCTTCGTCTTTTTTCTTGCCATAAGTCTGCTGCTGGCTATGATGCCAAGGATCGTGGGAGCGGCGGATGCCAACCAGCTGCTGAACAGCAGCTTTGAACAGGTGTCCGGAGACATGCCTGAGGTGTGGAGCCAGGATATGTGGCTGATGGATCAAGGGGCCAGCAGGCTGTGGGTCGATCATCAGGAGGCGCATACCGGTACCTCTTCCGCAGCGGTGCAAAATATTCAGCCCAACCATGCCAGATGGATTCAGAAGCTGACGGTTAAGCCAAGTACCTACTATAAAATATCCGGCTGGGTCAAAACCTCCGGTCTGCCAAAGGCTTCGGGCGGGAGCGGGGCCAATTTATTCATTTCCGGAGTGAGCGCGAGCTATCCTCAGGTCTACGATACCCAAGGGGGCTGGCAGGAAGTTGAATTTACGGGCGTAACAGGTCCCAAACAGACGGAAGTGACTATAGCGGCGGGACTCGGGCAATACGGTGCGCTTACGACCGGAACCGCCTACTTTGACGATATTTCTATAGAAGAAACCGTTAAACCGGCTGCAACGACTGCTGTAGTCAACATGGACATTGCCAAACCGGAGACCAAACGGGAGCTTCCGGTATCGGTCACTTCTACTGTGCTGATGCTTGCTTTGTTCAGCCTCTTCTTTGCTTACATATACCGGATTTATATGCGGAAGGACGAAAGTCTGAGGCCGCGTCTTGATTATAAAATGCTGCTGCTGATCTTGCTGGCTGCCGCCTTTGTGGTCCGGATCTGGTCCGGATTGCGGATGGAAGGGTACGCGGGGGATTTAACTACCTTTATGTATTGGGCTGAACGTCTGCAACAGACAGGGGTAGGGCATTTTTATGAAAAAGGGATCTTCGCCGATTACCCTCCGGGTTATCTGTACGTTCTATATGTGCTTGGCGCCATCAAATCGGCGCTGTCGATTGCCGATACGTCGGCTGCAGCACGGCTGCTGTTCAAGCTCCCGGCGATCCTGGCCGACCTAGCGGCAGGGTTCCTGCTGTACCGGCTGGGCCGCGGCAAAATCGGCGAACGCCTTGCGCTGGCGCTGGCTTTTATCTACCTGTTTAATCCTGCTGTATGGATCGATTCGGCCAATTGGGGCCAGATTGACGGATTTTTTGCCGTCTTTCTTCTATTGTGCCTGAATGCGCTCGCGGGACGTAAACCCACTCATTCAGGAGTCTGGTTCGCACTCGCGGTGCTTATTAAACCTCAGGCCTTGATTTTTACGCCGGTGCTGCTGCTTGTTTTCCTGCTGCAAAAAAAGGGCTGGAAAACATTCCTGCTAACCGTTCTCTACGGTCTGCTTACAACGCTTATTCTGGCAGCGCCTTTCTACTGGAACAATGGCGGGATCAATGGTTTTTATCAATTGTATAGATCTACTTTGTCTTCTTATCCTTATGCGGTGCTTAACGCGTTTAATTTGTTTTCACTGGCCGGGGGGAATTGGAAGCCGCTGACGGAAACATGGGGTTTCCTGAGCTTTGGAACCTGGGGAAACTTGTTCCTGATTCTTTCCGTAGCGCTGACCGTGTGGTTTGCGTGGGGCAGCAGAACGAGTCTGAGGAGGGAAGACCCATCCGGCGAATCTCGCACAAACTCCAAAGGCAGAATATTCAGCGTTTATCTGCTGGCTTTAATATTAATCGCCTGCGTTTACCTGTTTGGACCGAAAATGCACGAACGTTACTTATTCCCGGCACTTCTCATTTCCCTGTTTGCCTTTATTCAACTTCGGGACCGCCGGCTGCTGCTCGTCTTCTTCGGGTTTAGCGTTACCCAATACGTGAACATCGATTACGTGCTGAAAAATTACCACGCCTCCAATTCAGCCACACCGATTGACGGCATAGCGATCGTTTCAGCCATTGTTAATTTGGCTTTTCTTCTCTATTTGCTTTTGACCTCTCGGGAGATTCTGTTCAAAGGTCACATCCGGCAGCTGCCGGTGACTTCGCGTGATGAACGCCATATGACGGATAAGCTGATTCTCGAAGAGCTGGAGCATTCGGCGATCTCTGTTCGCAATCCCCGAATGCAGCGCAAGGATTGGATGTGGGCTGGTGCCATTACGCTGCTTTACGCGGTTATTGCCTTGTATCAGCTGGGGGATTTGAAATCTCCGACGACTTATTGGCAAACTACGGCCGATGGGGAGAACTTCTACGTGGATCTGGGTTCAACCCAGTCGCTGGAACGGATCAATCTGTTTGCTGGCCCGGGCCGGGGGGTGGTCAAAATGGAGTTCAGCAATACGCCGGATCACTGGGACCATGCCGTGGAGCTTGATCTTTACGGCAAGGTGTTTAAGTGGAATACGGCGGAGGCCCTGATTGAAGCCCGGTATATTAAATTTACGGCGGAATCAGCGCAGACGATTGTGCATGAGGCGGCCATTTACGGACGCGGGTCAGATCAGGCGATTCCTGTTGCTTCTATTCATAGTGAGGCGGTTTCCGCTGAAGATACCGGTTCCCCGGATCAGCTGTTCGATGAGCCGGATACGGACGTTTATAGACCGAGCTACATGAACAGCACTTATTTTGACGAGATCTATCATCCGAGAACAGCTTATGAATATCTGAAGGGAATGCCGGCTTATGAGAATACCCATCCGCCGCTCGGGAAAATCCTCATTGCGCTCGGCATTAAAATCTTCGGACTCAGCCCGTTCGGCTGGCGGATTGTAGGGACTGTATTCGGGATCGGCATGCTGCCGCTTATGTACCGGATGGCGCTCACGTTATTTGGCAGAAGCCGGTATGCCATTACGGCAACGCTGCTGTTTGCCTTGGACTTTATGCATTTCACACAGACAAGGATGGCGACTATTGATGTGTATGCGGTCTTTTTCCTAATGGTCATGTACTATTTCATGCATCGCTACATGTCGCATAATTTCTATACAACGCCGATCGGCAAAACGCTGATCCCTTTAGGTCTCGCCGGTTTATTCTTTGGCATCGGGACGGCTTCTAAATGGAACGTTGCTTATGGAGGAGCCGGGTTAGCCGTGATGCTGGGCATGTACTTGTATGCCCGCTTCCGGGAAATGAAAGCGGCGAGACGCTGGATAGCGCAGAACGAAGAGACTTCTATAGAAGAGACGGCGGGGAGCGGGGCAGCGTCTCGGGGCAGCTTGTACCAGATGACGGCGAGCCGGTTTACCCGCAATACGATCATCACGCTGGCGAGCTGTGTAGTCTTTTTCATCGTGATTCCTGCAATCATTTACAGCTTGTCCTTCATTCCGGTATTAAACGAAGCGGCCGGGGGCTACACATTCAATAACCTGATCGATGCTCAGATTCACATGTACGACTACCACAGCCAGCTTACGGCGACGCATCCATATTCCTCGCAGTGGTGGCAGTGGCCGTTTATGAAACGTCCGCTTTGGTTGTACAATGGTCCTGATCTGGCGCCGGGCATGAAGGCCACCATGGTAACGATGGGGAATCCGCTGATCTGGTGGACGGGGATTTTTGCAATTCTGCTGACGATTTGGATTTCGATCAAGCGGCGGGACCGGATGATGTACAGCGTCTGGATTGCTTATTTATCCGTCTATATCCCATGGGTGCTCGTCCCTCGTTATACGTTTATTTATCATTACTTTACGATGGTGCCGTTTATGATCCTCAGCATTGTCTATATGATGAAGCTTGGGGAAGAGCGGTATATCTGGTTTAAAAAAATCCGGA